>DASQMK010000333.1:0-4102 GCA_035645575.1 Metabacillus sp. | reverse complement strand
TAGAGGTTGTTGTCCGGTTTGAGGTAGTTGTGCTAGTAGGCTCGAGGTTCATAGGTTCAGGTTGCTGGGTGCGGGAGCTGAGATGGAAATATGTTTCTTCTAAGTCTCTGACTTTGGCTACTGCTCCCCAGCGAATGTAGCAGTAATAGGCTTCGGTCATGTAGGTTTTGGCTACTTTTTCTCTACCCAGAGCTAGATAGAATTCAGCAGCGCGTTCGTTGGCTAGGGCTTCTTCTTGGATGAATCCTTGTTCTTTGGCTCCCTTGATGGCTCGTTCGTAGTAGGTTATTGCTATCTCGTTTTGTCCTAATACTAGCGCTTTTTCTGCTTCTACGAGGTCATATTTGTGCTGGAAATTCATGGGGGCGTGGTGCGCCCAGGTTTTCATTTGTTTCTGATGGGATGCTACTTTTTTCAAGTACTGCTTTTGTTCGGTCTTGATGGTGGCTGGGTAGTGAGCGAGGAGGGCTAAGGAATAGTAGAAGTTGTATTGAGCGATATTTACTTGACCGCTAATACTTTCTTGGCACTCTTCGGCTAACTTAGCCACTTTTACAGAACCCCAATAATCCTTAAATAAATAAAGTAAAATAAGCTTGCTCAGATAAACATTAGCTATAAGGGTTTTGTTATTAGTTGATTTTAAAATAGAAAGTCTAGCTGTTTCATCAAAACTCCGTCCTTTCAAGGAATAAGGGATTTCATTGCCACCCATTAAATTACAAGCAAACTGATTCCATATTTGACTCACTTCAAGGTTAACTGCGTGTTTGTTTTTTTCTAGGTAAGAAATATATTTATATTGGGTAGTATATACGCTTTGTAAATGTTCTCCACTCCACAGTACATACTGACAATACCCCGCAGCTATATAACAAGCATATTCTATATCTCCGGTTGATATACCGCTTTGGAAACCTTCAATAAGCCCTGGCAAAGTATCTTTTATTGGTTCTTTCCAATGTCTCACGAATATATTAATAAAAAATAATATTTTAGCTCTTATTTTTACTGTTTTAAACTCTAGCAAACTTAGAGCTAATTGCCCAAACATATATCCAGTATTAATATCCCCCAACGGGCCACACATTAACAAAGCATAACACGCATAGCCATAACCAGATAGAGGAGAATTTCCATATTTTATAGACAAAGTAACCATTTTAAAAACTATCAAGGGGAAAAGACCAGGATTTTCCATAAAAGCAGCCGGAACAGCATTCATCAAAATCCGCATAGCTGCTAGTTTGTAAGAATCTGTCATTAAGAAGAGAGTTGCTAAACTTGATATTGGCTGTTTGGCGATGATTGACTTAGTGTATATAAATTCCAGTAAAATGTTAATTTTTTTAGGCTGGGTCGGAAGAAAAACGCCTAGCACTTGTAAAGTTTGCAAAGATAATTCTAAAGATAAATGAGGCTGATTTTGCTGTAAATAAAAGGGTATTTTTAGTTCATTTACTTGAACTTTTTCTAACAAATTTTTGCTCTGAAATAAGATAATTTTAGACAAATTTTGCGCCTCTTCAAAATTAACATTAAGGTATTCTGCTTCCAGGGCTTCTCTATAAATATCACGTGTTAATTCATAATGATTTTGCCAGCATGATTCAGGTAACATATCCAACGCCACATTTAAGCACTTACTAGCTATTTCATAAGCCGTTGCAGCTTTAGCTTTTCTTCCCGCTATCAAGTTCAAAGCAGCTAATTCTTCTTTTTCATGCGTACTAATAATAAATTCCCGTCCTATGTTTACCTGATTGACAATATCAAAAATATTGTCTTCAAGATTTTCACGAGGCGTATTTTTCCACAACAATTGACCGATTTTTAGGTGAGTTGCTTTTTTGTCTGATTCTGGAATCAAAGAGTAAGCTGCCTGTTGTACTCTGTCGTGTAAAAACTTGTACGCTACTCGCGACTTATCAAACAACAACTCGCTCTTATCTTCTGATTGAAATAATAAAGCTATTCTATAATCATTACTCAGAGGCAAGACTAAACCGGCTTGCAAAGCTGGCCACAAGTATTCCGTAGTATCCGTAGAAGATTTTTCATTGACAATCGCCAAAGCATCCAAATTAAATTGGTTGCCAATACAAGCTGCTAATTTTAGAATTTGTTGGGTATTCTCGGGTAATTTACGAATATTCATAGCTACCAATTCGACTACTTTCAAGTCTGTAATCCCTAAGCTTTGAATCTTGTCAATGCTCCATTGCCACTGATTTAATTCAAAATTAAAAATTAAAAATTTTTCAGAGGCTAAAGTTTTAAATAGCTGCGTTAAAAAAAATGGATTTCCTTGAGTTTTATTATATAATAACTCAGCTAATTTAGAAATACGGTTGTCGCTGATAGCCACCTCGCTCAAAGTATCGCCTACTAACTCACTGACATGACTAATATTTAAGTGTTGCAAAACAATATTATTTATGGTACAACCCGCTTTTTCAATCTTTTCTAAAGTTTGAATGGTGGGGTGAACAGGAGTAACTTCATTATCTCGATAGGCTCCAATCATTAACAGGTAATGGCTATCCGAGTCCGTCATTAACTGTTTGATTAAATTTAGAGAAGCTAAATCTGACCATTGTAAGTCATCAAGAAACAATACAAGGGGATGCGAGGGTCGAGCAAAAACATAAATGAATTGCTGAAATATACGATTGAAAAGATTTTGGGTTTCTGGAGGTCCTAATTGAGAAACTTCAGGCTGTTTGCCAATAATTAGTTCCACTTCTGGAATAACGTCAATAATAATCTGCCCATTTTCACCGAAAGCTACGAGCAGTTTCTCTTTCCAAACAGCAATTTCATCATAATTTTGTGTCAAGAGCTGCCGAATAAGTTCTTGGAAAGCTTGAGTAATGGCGGCATAGGGAATGTCTCGCTTAAATTGATCGAACTTACCGCTAATAAAATATCCTCTTTGCCGAACAATTGGTTTGTGAATTTCCTGAATTACGCAAGTTTTGCCAATACCAGAATAACCAGAAACTAACATCATCTCACTTTTCCCTAAACTCACCCGTTCAAAGGCTTGTAAAAGAGTTTTTACTTCCACTTCCCGTCCATAGAGTTTTTGGGGAATCAGGAATTGTCCGGTTTTATCTACTCTACCCGGAATAAAGTCTTTAATTGTCCCTGTTGTTTGCAGTTGCGTTAAACATTCTTCTAAATCCGATTTTAATCCCAAGGCACTTTGATATCTATCTTCAGCATTTTTAGCCAGTAATTTTGTGACGATATTCGCTATGGTTATTGGTAATTCTGAATTGCGGTGGTGGAGTGGGATGGGTTTTTTCGTGATGTGGCAGTGTATCAATTCCATTGGATCTACTGCATCGAAAGGTAATTGATCGGTCAACATTTCGTAAAACGTGACACCCAAGGAGTAAAAGTCAGTCCGATAATCAATGGTGCGGTTCATTCTCCCAGTTTGTTCTGGGGACATATAAGCGAGAGTGCCTTCAATGCAGTTGGGATTTATCGGGCTTTGGGTTTCTCTTTCCAAACGAGTGGCAATGCTAAAGTCAATTATCTTTACTTGCCTAGTTTGCGGATTAATAATAATGTTTGACGGCTTAATATCTTTATGGATTACTTGATTTTGATGCAGTTGACCTAAAATATCTGCTATTTGAATAGCAATATTTAGGAATTGCTTTAAATCCAGGTTTTCGGCATTAATAAATTTTTTTAAAGACTGAGACTCAAAGTATTCTAAAACTAAAACTAAGCTATTCTCTTCTGTCGTTAATTCAATGGGTTTAATAATTCCTTCTATTTTCTCTAAAGTTTTTAGAATATTGTATTCATGTCGGATGCGGGCTATTTCTTCGAGTGTGGGATACTCAGATCTGAGAGCTTTTATAATAACGGAAGTATTATCGGAGTATCGTTCTGCTTGATAAATAACGGTCTTAAAACCTTCGTAAATAGGTCGAAAAAGTTGGTAGTTTTTGAGTTTTAGCATGATTTCAGCTCTTCAATTTCTTGATAATTATGCTGTAGAGAGTAAAAAGAGTACCCATATAATCAATAAAAATAACACATATTTGAGATAGGGTGGGAAAGCTAGCCCTGTCAAGGTGGC
>DASQMK010000332.1:0-4275 GCA_035645575.1 Metabacillus sp. | reverse complement strand
TCCAATACACATCAATTTCTGCTAGAATATGATTATCATTTGCAGGGTCAAGCAGGTAGCGAAGTCCGTCTTGCCCTTCAATTTCTATGTCAAATTCGAATGCATGATTGTGATAGGAAATACGATATTCAGGTGCTTTTTTCTTGATCTGGTTTAATCGGTTCTTAATTTCTTTAAATCCTTCTGCATGATGTAAATCTTTAGGAATCGATGGCAAGATAATATCCTTCGTTCCATATAAATCTGCTTCTTTTAATACACCCTCTAGGTCATTTGTTAATCGATCTAATGATATATGCATACCGGCTGCCTGCAAGTTATTTTCTTTTAAAGCCAAGGCTACTTCATGCTGATCATAATTTTTAGGCAAAGCTGAAATTTGTACTCCAGCCCAGCCCATTTCCTTAAGCGTTTTAAATAACGGATGAAAACCTTCTTTTATCTCTTCTCGTAATGTATATAATTGTGCTGCAAATTTATGATCCATATAAAACCCATCCTTCATTGATGATTTAAACGTATTTTTCGGTATTCCTTCGCTGTTACACCCACTTTTTCGCGAAAATAACGGCTGAAATGTGTGGGGCTTTCAAAACCAGATTCATACGCAACATCCTTTAACGATTTAAGCGGTTCCATTTCAAGTAAATATTTCGCCTGTGTGAGTCTGCATTCCATGACATATTCCATGATTGTATAGCCAGTCATCAATTTAAATACTTTAGCCGCGTAGGATCTGCTTAAATTCAGCTTGTCTGCAATACTTTGTAATGTTAATTTGTTCATAAAATGCTGTTGGATATAATCTGCAATGTTTTCAGCATGCCGTGTTTTATCTTCTTTTTGATTCGGAATTTCAATCGAATTCATTTCTCCAAGCCTATAAACAATTATCAATGCTTGAAGCAACAATACTTTCATTTCAGTCTCAACCTGTAGGCTTGGCATATTAGTTACCTTATTTAATGTAGTTAAACGGAAAAAAACCTTCTCTAATTCCTTTGATTCTTCATTTTCATTTGTTCGAATCAAACAATTATGCAGCTTTTGAAATGTTTCCAGTAAATACATACTGCCCATTTCCATAAGCAGACCTTTAATCCAAATGGGAGAAAATTGAATGACACTCCGAACATATTCCTTGGTTGGATTTACATATGGTTTATGCAATGTTAAACCATCCATTACAATAATGTCACCTGGCACTAAGTCATAAATTTGATTATGAATTAAATATCTGCATTCCCCTCCATGGAAAAAATAAATTTCATAATCTTGATGTGAATGATAAGAAAAGGAGTGTTCCCCATTCCATTTGTTTCGGTAGCTAGCTGACAACATTTCATTCAAATCAATAAAACCTCCAATGGAATTATCCTTATTATAGTGAAAACATTCTGTTTATTCATCGTCTCATGTTATCTAGTTTTCTTTTAAAATTATCTGAGAGTCTTTTATACTTCTTTATTATTTAAACGTTTACAGGTTAAGTCCTCTATTTTAATTAGAAAAACTTGGCAGACATAAGGCATACCAAGTTTTTATTTTTTTACATATTCAATTGTTTTAAGATAACTTGTGATTAACGAACCATGATTTTTTACAGTTTCTTAAAAATAGGCTGTTTTCGCAATCTTTATTCCTTATGTAATAAGTATTGTGCGTGGTTGATTAAAGAGCTCCAGGGTGCTCACTTTCCCTGGGGCGTGCGGTGAGTCTCAATACAACTAACAAAAAGAATACAGAAAGCAATAAAAGATATAACTTCTATATTCTTTTGGCTTTATTTTTATCTAACCTGTATGGAAATAGGTTTCTCATTTGAGAAGCGAACAACAACATGCTCCTTTTTTACTTCTACATGAGGAACATCAACCCAGCTATCTTCATTACTACCAGTTTCCCCATAAACGGCATTGACTAAAATAGAAGTACCTGGAGTAATTCTTGTTTGAATAGTAGGAATTACAGTACGTGAATGTAAAATATTCGTATTCGCGTTTGGGTAAATTAACTCTGTATTTCCTCCACCATAAAGGTTCTTGATTCCGCTTGCTCCACCTAGCATTTTTGCAAAACACTCTTGCGCATTTTGATTCGTCTCTACCTCTGCTTTACCTTTTTTATCTTCAATTCCTAAAGCAAAGCCACCTTCTGCAGAATCGAGTAATCTTCCTGTTTCAATACGATGAATACGAATATGCCATGGAGTACCTGGGATTAGCCATGTTTTCACCTCTACATTATCCCAAGGCTTCCATCTGGAATAAATATATTCATCCTCCACAATATATTCTTCACTTTTTCTTTTTACTCGATAAATATTATCTTCTTCACTTAAGGCTAACATGGAATCAAATGCCCCCTGTGAAAGTCCCCACTCTGCACGTGGTACACTAAACCCAAATGTAGAAGAATAGACGAACTTTTCGTATTTTGCTGATGTATGGGTATGTTCATTTGTTGAGTGATGACCAGAATTAAAAGCTAGAATATGATCGCCCGGTTTATTTCTACAAATAATCAAATGTGGTTCTCTCTGAATCTTTTTTTCTTTCAGGTTTGGAAGGGGCTCCTCTTCTGCCTCCCAAAACGGGTGATTACTATCAAGTGCTAACGGTAAAAATGATTTTAATCCCCAGTAAGGAGAACCAGGTGAATTATAGTTTTCTCCCATCACCAAATTCGGATAAGAATATCCTATTGTTAATATACCCGTATCATTAAAAATAGGTTGTTTCAACCACCATCTTAAGTTTCTAAGAATTAGTCCTTTCATGACTCCTAATGAAAAAGGCTCAATTCCAGCATAAACTGCAGCACCCCAAAATGAAGACATTGCAAATCGATATGTTAAACTTCGACCATAAGGGATAGAAGAGCCGTCTGATGAAAACCAATATATAAAATCCTTTGCAAAGACCTCTGCTCGGTCCTTATAAATACGGGAACGAATCGGATCTTCCTTTTCCATAACTTTCGCATAGATCAAACTATAATAGTGAATAGCAAAGGGAACATAATAATCAGAATGTCCACCTATCCCGTCGGCAAACCATCCATTAGATAAGTAAAATTGATCAATTCTCTCTAAGTTCTCTTCAACTTTTATTCGATCATATGGCATCCCAACATTTTTCAACCCTAAATTGACAAGAACAGCAAAAAAGAGCCAATTACAATCATGAGCTTTGAATTTATTTATTTGACCTAGCCAAATTCTGAAATTTTCTTTTTCCTGCTGACTAAGGGGTTCCCATATCTTATTAGGAATTAAGATTAGGGCAAGGCCAAAAGCAGCCATTTCGACAATTCTTTGATCAAAGTGTTTAATATCTCCCCAGTATTCATCATGATGTGGGTTTGTTCCGTTTTTTATGCCCTCTAAGTGCATCTCCCAAATATCATAATTAATGTCCTCACCAGCCAATAAGGGTGCTAACCCCCATATGACTCTAGAAAACCCTTCCATTTCAGAAGTAGTGTCAGCATATGCAGCACTCGTATATCCTAGTTTTAATCGGGCAAAACCTTTGCTATAATATGACTTTAATGGATTACATATTTGTTTTAACGCCTCGGATACATCCTCTCTTGTTTTAAGAGGATTTGTTTTTATTGATTTAGTAAAGGTAAGCATATAAAAGAATGACCCCCTTTCAAAAATGTCACACTACCTATTCCTTCTCCCCATTCATTTACCAAAACAAATCTCTATTCCCTTTTAAACTCGCAAGACCTTCAACAAAATAATAATCACCATATATAAGTGGGACATCTATATTTTTCCCCTCAGGATAATGACTTGTACCTTCAAGAATTAAACCATCTTCATCCTCATTTTCCCAAGCCCCATAATTCTCATATAGGGATTTTAATATTTTCGTGCCCGCATGCTTATAAATTCCAGCCTCAGTTGAACTTACCTGTTCAGCCAATAACAGTAATCCGCAAGCTGCGATTGCTCCAGCAGAGGAATCACGATGTTTTGTTATATTCTCCGGAAGTCTAAAGTCCCAATAAGGTACATAATCTTCAGGTAAGTTTGCAATAAAGAAATGAGATACGTTTTTTGCAGCTTGCAGATATTTTTCCTCTTTCGTATGCTTGTAAAGTAAAGTTAATCCATATACCGCCCAAGATGCACCTCTAGACCATGCAGATTCTGGGGCAAAACCTTGTCCACCAATGGCCTCAATTCTTTCGCCTGTTTTAGGATCAAAGCGGACAATATGATAAACAGAGCCATCTTTTCGTATGAAATGTTCTAATACT
>DASQMK010000331.1:0-6135 GCA_035645575.1 Metabacillus sp. | reverse complement strand
ATACTATTAATACCCACCATTACGCAATTTCCACCCGCTTTTACGACCGTTTCATGGTTACGTTCGAGCTGATCGATGTCATCCGTAATATTAAACGCATACATTACCTTTTTACCTGTTTTATCTGCAGCCCTCTCGATTTCTTCCATTGCAGCTTTTACACGTTCTTTCAAAGGAGCGTACGGAGGGTTAGCGTTCAATTCATCATCTTTGATAAAGTCTATTCCGGCCATTGCCAAATCTCTTACAATTACACGCAGATCATCTGGTGTTAATCCAATACTAGGTTTCACAATCGTTCCTATAAATGGACGATTGTACACATTGGCTAATTTTCTCGTTCCTTCGATCCCAAATTGAGGTCCAGGATACTTTTCCATAAATGCATTGGGTAACTCTAAGTCCATGAGTCTTAACCCACTAAATTCACGTAGTTCATACAAATTACCCGCTACAGTGGCTAATAGATTTGGAATCGAAGGGCCAAAGTTATGGAGGGGGAATGATAATACGACTCTCCCTCGATGATATGAAATCGATTCATTGGATCTATTAGGCAATTTGGATCCAGGCAAGGTTGGAGTAGAGACCACCTCTAATTCTTCAATTGACACTACTTTCGCTGCAAATCGATCCTTAAGTTCTTCTGTTTCTCCAGGCACAGTAATAAATGTACCGGTAGATTGCTCACCCGCCATGACTTTTGCAGCATATTCTAGATCATAGGGCGTCTCAATGTGATACGTTGCTAAAACACGATCTTGGCTCATTTGGTAACACTCCCGTTATAGTTAATATTTTGAGGTGATATAATAGAGGTGGCGTCAGAGGAAGCAGCTTCCTTGATTTTCACAAAAAATTCAGGACCTCCCATCTGCCCACCTTTTAAAGCGATTTCAATACCATTAATAGTTGGATCTGATGAATAGCCACAACACAGTGGAACACCTGGATCAATCGGAAGAACCATTTCCAATGCAAAGAGCTTCAATTCTTTTGTCACAAAACCCGAAGTATCCCCTCCGGCAGCAATGATCCGGCGGATATTTGTTGCTTTCATAATTTCCAATGTCAATTTTCCTAATTGACTGCCGATCAACTCTCCTGATTCCCTTTTCTCTATTCCCATCTCATCAAAGAGCTTGCGGGTTTCAGCAATAGCAGGATCTTCTGGGCCAAGAGCTGTATATAAAATAACACTTTCATCGTTATTGATATGTTTAATTACCTTATCCAATAAATCTTTGGGCAGTTCTTCTTTATTGATAATATCTTGGGGGAAAATTTGAATTCCCACAAAACCTGCTTCAATTGCCGTTTCGATTTGGTTTTTGGTAATTGGTGAACAGCTACCGGCTACAACAAGAACTTGATTAGCAGCAGGAATTTTTGTTTGCTCCTTTTTATTGCTTGATGCTTGCAATCCTTGCCGATTCCACTCAGCTGTTAATGCATATTCAACACCTGATGACCCGACAATGAAGCGTATACCTTCTTGGCTTTTTTCCCACAATAGCCGGCCAACCGTTTGACAATGGCTATTATCCAATCCGTCAAAAAGAATGATATCATTGTTTGATGCTAATTTTTGCTCATATACTTCTTTAACATTGCTATAATCCCTGGAGAGTTCCACCATATCCATCAAACCAATTTGCTTGGGTGTTTGAAATTGCTTGTTTAAGTGAACCCGTAAATCCGATTCGTTCATAGGTGTCATCGGATGCTTTGACATCGTTGGATGCCGGTCCAACCGATAAACCGTATCATACATTCTTGCAAAATGGTTGCCAAATAACGTATACCTTCCTAGTGGTGGTGTTGCAACAAAAATTGGCACTGTTTTTTGTGATTCTTCAGTGTAATCAAGCGCAATTTCAATTGCTTTCCCAATGCTGCCGACTTCTGGATTGGAATCAAATGTTGAACATGTTTTATAATGAATCACATTTGTCTTCAACTTAAATAATGACTCAAATACTGGCCGTAATTCTTGTTCCATTTCCTCAGGATTTCTGGCCCGGCTGGTTCCTGGAATTCCAATACATTGAACGCCATTTAAGTTTTCCAGCATCTCTGGGGAAGGCGGTTCCAAAAACAACATTGTTCGATACCCGTTTGAAGCTAATGCTTCCATTGCATCTGTAGAACCAGTAAAATCATCTCCGTAATAAGCAAGCAATAAATTATTTTCGGACATTCTCAAACTTCCTTTCTATCCTTCTTCATCGGGTCTTTCAAAGAAGATTTCTATTTAGATAGCCGGCACTCCCACTTTATAATGTGAAATATTTCACATTACTCTTGCAGTTTCTTTATCCTTCTATTGTAAGAAAGATAAAGAAACGTCTTTACACTGTTTAAGATTTTAAAATATATGATTTTTTTAGCTCGGTGTGTTGTCTGAGTCTCTGTTATTGATCCATTTTCTCCACAACCTAAGTGACATTTCTATACCGTAAATCCCAGTGTAAAGATCCTTTTTTTCTAGTGCCTCAATGAGAATCCTATGATTTTCAACTGTCGTTTCCTTGTCATCACCCTTTACCTGGCCATTTGCGTAGTTCTCTAAAATCAATGGGGAAAAAATTTCAAATGCAAACAAATATATTTCCGCCATTAGCTTATTTTTAGTCGACACCGCTAATGCCTTATGAAATCTTAAGTCTAATTCATGAATCATTTCATAATCATCCGGATTGGTTTCAATGCATTCTAAAAAAGAGTTGTAAATATTTTTTAAACCCTGTATATCTTCTTCAGTAGCATATGTAATAGCCAATTTTACTATTGCTACTTCTATCTGCTCACGAAATTCAACTAACTCTTTAAGTTGCATATTGTTTAATATCATTTTAAATAATAGAGATTGAGAAAAAGAAATATTCTCCGGTTCGGAAATGTACGTACCATCGCCTCTTCGTATTTGGATAATGCTAATAGCTTCCAATATCTTTAATGCTTCTCGAACAGAACTTCTACTTACATTTAAAATTTCACTTAATTCACTTTCTGTAGGAATCTTATCATTAGGCTTTAACTCTTTATAGATGATCTTGTGCTTAATATAATCTGTGACCTTATTTACAGCTGTTTTAGTATCTGAAATTTTTTCACTATTAACTGCAGCTGACATAATTAAATCCATTTCATTATCCATCCTATTATTCACCTTTAATCTTATTGATTTTTAAAGGTATTATATAGCAAATTATCTTACAAATATAGGTTCAAATATCACGCTCCAACACTAGGAATATTCTGCACCTTTTTTTTCTCAACTCTTTTTGCATACCAAACCGTTAAAGCAGGGGATAAAAGAGCTGTAACGATAACAGCTGCTGATACCTGAAGTGTGGCACTCGCAGCAACTTCAATATAAGCAGGATTAACAGCTGCAAGGGGTAATGGTACGGCCGCTGATTCCCTGCGGTAGTTGAAGCAGCCAAACCGCCCACTCCGTCCCCGCCTGTGAGTCGATCTAGTGCAAATAGAGCAACTCCCGTAATTGCAACAACTGCTATACCTAGGACAACGCCAGATAAGCCAGCTTTCATTACATTGGTTAAGTTAATTCCAGCACAAATGCTAAACCTAACATAGGAATAAAAAGATCCTCACCTTTACTTAAGAACTCCCGCATTTCTTCGTCCAGATTCCCAAGAATCATTCCGACTAGTAGAGGAAGAAGCGTATAACTAACTAACACTTTGTGAGGCTGAGATTAATTATTAGCTTATTTCCACCTTACCTAATACCATTTCTTCTGCAACCTTTTTTTTCTTCTCCATTCGTTTAGCTAGAAAAGCAACATAGATGGGGAGAAGGATTCCTGTCGTTACAACAGCAGCAGCTATTTGAACGGTTGCGATACCTACTTCTCCTGCAAAACTTGCATTAACAGCAGCAATGGCAGCTGGAGTAGCAATTGCATTTCCAGCAACAGCACCCTCGGCCACACCTACAATGGGATTCCATTTCAATAATTTGAAGACATAATAACATGCAGTACCAGTTAAGAGAACTGTGAATACACCAAGAAGAATCCCAGATAATCCACCATCAAGAATGGCCCTAAAATCAATGGACATACCCAATGCAAAAGCCATAAATGGAATAATTGCGTCACTTCCTTTTGTGAGGAACTCTCTCATATCAGAATCTAGATTCCCTAAAATAGCTCCTACTAAAATAGGTACAATAACAGCAATAAAATCAAAAATGGAAAACATACCATCAACAAATCCCATTGAACCGAAAACAGCTAAGGCTGCCATTGTTAAAAACGGACCATCGTTTAAAGCTAAAACACCGACTGCAGCTTTGTCATCTTTTTCTCCATACTGGCTTACGATAGCTAGATACATACCACCATTACTATTTGTCATAGCAGCAATAAAAGCAATGGGAGCAATGCCTAAAAATAAACCATTCGGACCGGCCAATAGATAGGCTAACATACCAAATACTGCACCGATGATCCATTTGACGCCAATCATGGTTGCTCCCTTTGCAACAATAATTCCAGTATTTTTTACATTAATGTCAGCTCCTACACACAGTAAGAAAAACGCAATTAAAGGCATAGTTCCGTTGACAAATAAAGCCTCTGTAAAACCACCAATTCGTAATAAACCTGGAGTAAAAGTGTTAATTAAGGCTGCTAAGAACAGTGGAATTATCATAAGTCCACCAGGAATACGTTCCAAAGTCGCTTTTATTTTCATAAATTTGTCTCCTCCTAGACATTAACTGTAAGCGCTCTCTAAATAATCCTTTATAGTTGGAATACGCTCAACAATTCTAGCTACCAAGGAATAGATCATTGCAGCGTAATTCAATTCTGTTGGAACACCTAACCAGGACTTTTTAGAAACAGCACAAATAGCGGAGTCTATGTCAATAGTAGAAAAAATGGCATCAAATCGTTGGGCAGGCTCTTTTGCAGCTCTTTTCTCAACAACAAAATTTGATTCAGGCGAAATAAATTTCCTCTTAAAACAGAAAATATGAGAAAAGAGCCAGTATACTCATATAATAATACATGATGTCACAGGGTGTCTCGCCTGTCTAGTTACTCTTTATCTTTTAAAAACATAATCTTTCCTGCTCCTTTATTTACTTGTTCAAATGCTTCATCTACTTGTGAAAATGAATAACGATGGGTTACAACTTCAAGTATATTAATTTTTCCAGACTCAACTAAGGATGATAATTTCCACCATGTTTCCCAAATACGTCTTCCAAATAACCCCTTAATTGTCGCACCTTTTAAATTAATGCTTTGTGTTATATTAATTGGAATCGGGCCGCCAGGATGTCCTACAGTGACTACTCTTCCTTCTAAACGCAAGTAATCAAATAACGTTTCATATACTTTTGGTGAACCCGTTATTTCAAAAATAAAATCTACTCCGCCTCTGCTAGAGGTCAGGTCCCTAACAATTGCCGAAAGATCTTCTTTAAGTGAATTTACTCCAACGGCACCAAAACTTTTGGCCATATCCACTCTGTATTGATCTATATCAACTGCTATAACTCTTGAGGCCCCAGATGCCAGCAACATTTTTATTGCCAAAAGACCGATAGCACCACATCCAAAGACGAGAGCCGTATCACCAGGTTGAATTTTAGATTCTTCCACTGCACGCATGGCAACACCAGCAGGCTCAAAGAGGGCACCTTCTTCGAAGGATACGGAATCCGGTAACTTAAACGCTACATTTGCCGGGGCTACTGCATAGTCCGCGAAACAGCCGTCACAACTTGTTCCATAAATACCCATGTTCATACAATTATGGGCATTGCCTATTTGACACTGAAAACATTCTTCACAAGGAATATGAGTCTCAAAAGCTACTCTGTCACCAATCTTTTTATCTTTTACTTCACTACCCACTTCAATAATCGTCCCGGAACATTCATGACCAACAATAAAAGGAAATTTCACATTAAATTTTGACGCAAAATCCTTTGCAGATTGCCCCCATTTATTGTAACTAATATCGGTTCCACATATAGCTGCTGCTTCTACTTCAATTAAAACCTCATGAGGTTTTGGTGTAGGCTTCTCCACTTCCATATAAGAGAAGCCATAATTTTCTCCTGTTTTTAATACCGCTTTCATTTTATAGT
>DASQMK010000330.1:0-3933 GCA_035645575.1 Metabacillus sp. | reverse complement strand
TCATTATCTTCTTTTCGTCTTTAATCTCTGTTCTTTATTATTTAGGGATTATGCAATGGTTTATTAAAATTATTGGTGGAGGCTTATCAAGGCTTTTAGGAACGAGCAAAGCAGAGTCAATGTCTGCTGCTGCAAATATTTTTGTTGGACAAACAGAGGCTCCACTTGTTATTCGCCCATTTTTAGAAAAAATGACAAAATCAGAGTTATTCGCGGTTATGACAGGTGGTTTGGCTTCGGTAGCAGGTTCTGTGCTTGTTGGGTATTCACTTTTAGGTGTTCCACTGGAATATTTATTAGCAGCAAGTTTTATGGCTGCCCCGGCAGGATTAGTTTTAGCGAAACTCATGATGCCTGAAACAGAACACTCTGAAACATCAAATTCTTTAGTAATGGAAAAAGATAAAGATGCTGTGAATGTAATTGATGCTGCTGCTCGTGGGGCAGGAGATGGCTTAAAGCTTGCTTTAAATGTAGGTGCTATGCTTATTGCGTTTATTGCGTTAATTGCTTTAATTAACGGCATATTAGGTGGGCTCGGCGGAATTTTCGGCTATGAAGCTTTATCTCTTGAAGCTATTTTGGGAATTTTGTTTTCACCAATCGCATTCGCTATAGGTGTGCCATGGTCAGAAGCGGTTACAGCAGGTAGCTTCATTGGTCAAAAATTAGTATTAAATGAATTTGTTGCATATTCTTCATTTGCCCCACAAATTGAACAACTAACACCTAAGACTGTTATGGTTGTCAGCTTTGCACTTTGTGGTTTTGCTAATTTAAGCTCAATGGCCATTCTTTTAGGCGGACTAGGAGGACTTGCTCCAAGTCGCCGTTCAGATATTGCGAGACTTGGCATCCGCGCAGTTATTGCCGGAATGTTAGCCTCACTATTAAGCGCGGCAATTGCTGGAATTTTTATATAGGTACGAGGGGACAGGTAACTTGTCCCAAAAAGCCCCATCTTGGGGCTTTTTTTATTTGAAAAAATAAAATTTTTATGGATGGCGTTACTATGATTAGAGATACTATTTATGAGAGTGTGAAAATAACTTTTGTTCTTTTCTAATCAAAAGAATATAAGATCAGTCCAAGGGAAAGATAAGAAAAAAGGAGAAGCCATTATGCCACTAAAAACGCAGTGGTGTATTAATATAGCAATAGTTATTGTTTCATGGCTATCACTACCTCTTTTAGGACGACGTGATATAAAAAAATATTTTCCAGCTTCAGTTCTTATCGTTCTTCTTGAAGTCTTCCATGTTCAGATTGGTAAAAAGAAAAAGTGGTGGATTTTTTATAATAAACCTTAGTCTTATTTTTCGGGGGAATTCCCTTTTAATATTGGTCCGTTTTTAGTATCTACGATGTGGATTTTAAAATGGACATATGGCCATTTTAAAAAGTTTATATTCGCGAATGCCATCCTAAACGCTTTATTCCTTGTACGAATACTTGAGCATTTAAAAGTAGCAAGATTAGTTCATTTTAATCAACTCTAATTTGTTTCTATACTTCTTCTTTAAGGCATTTATCTTATATGTTTTTCAATACATAGTTGAAAAATGAGAAAACAACTTTTTTGTTAATGTTATAGGAGTGTTAATTTCGAATTAAACTGTTTATCAGTTATAAGTCACCTATTAAGGTGGCTTTTTCATATAATCAGAAATTATTTGACCTTGTAGTCCACCCTACAGTTTATGATTGATATGGGAGGATAACTATGTATAAGATTAGCGAATTTGCACAGCTCACAGGGCTAAGTAAGGAAACTCTTCGATACTATGGGGAAGTGAAATTACTTGAGCCAGCTTACATTAACCTAAAAAATAACTATCGCTATTATGATGATGGCAGCTATTTCTTGGCCATACTGCTTATAAAATTACGAAAGTTAGGATTTACAATTCAAGAAATGATCAATGTCATGGAGGATGAATCCTTTGCAAATCTTGACAAATTACTGCGCCAAAAAAGAAATAAAATCATGATGCAAATTATGGAGCTTCGTCTTCAAATAGAGGAGATAGATGAGTTTTTGTTGCTCAGGTGAGGAGGAAGAAAAGTGATTTCAGTGGAAGGAACAAATTATGATTCATAAGAATATTGAACAAGTCTGGAGTTTGTTTTTAGATAAAAATATAAAGAGAATTATGCCTAAAGTTGAAGAACATACATTGATTGAAAAGAAAGAAGATGAAGTGGGAGCAAAACATCAGCAAAAATATCGCGAAGGAAAACGAGTAGAAACCTATATTGTTGAAACTTTAGCTTATGAAGATTCGAAAGGCAAAAAGAAAAAGCAAATACGATTTGTTTTAGGAAAGGCATTTGAAATCACCTTAACGTTTACCCTATTAAAAGTAGATGAAGAAAACACTACTTTTGTTTATGAAGGACAAAATAAAGGTGTGAATTTTGTAGGAAGGGCAATGCTTAAATTAAGCAACCAAAAAAGTAATGATGATGTGGTGAAAGAATTTTTACAGAGGGTTCAAGATGAAGCAATGAAAGGTTAGTGTTGGTAAGCCTGTTTTTGTGGGAAATAACAAGGATTGTTGGTAAAAAGTTTTATAATTTCACTAAATACCAGTTGACGGGTAGGAATTGTAGGGATTATAATCAGGTTAATAAAAAAATGAAATAAGAAAGCCGATCGGACGACCGAAGGCATAACCCTTTTTAACAGAAGGGTTATGCCTTTTTTTATTCTCATTTTTATAAAAAAGAGGTGGATATAATGAAAAAATTAATAATCTTTGCTTTTATTGGATTGCTCGCTCAGTTAATTGATGGGGCGTTAGGAATGGCATACGGGGTAACATCTACTTCATTATTATTAGCATTTGGAATTGCACCGGCAGTTGCGTCGGCGTCCGTCCACTTAGCTGAGGTTGTGACAACAGCTGCTTCTGGGGCATCACATATTAAATTTGGAAATGTAGATAAACAAACTGTTTATAGGTTAATTGTTCCGGGTTCAATTGGAGCTTTCCTAGGCGCAACATTTCTAAGCAATCTGCCGGGGGACTTAGCTAAACCTTATATCTCTTTATTTCTATTACTATTAGGTGTATATGTTCTTGCAAAATTTCTTTTTACTTTTCGTCCAACTGAGGAGAAAAAAGGACTTGAGTTAAGTCGTAAGCAATCAATTCCTTTAGGTTTGATTGCAGGCTTTGCCGATGCAACAGGTGGTGGTGGTTGGGGACCAATTGCTACACCGGTTCTATTATCACGTAAGGGCATGAGCCCGAGAAAAGTTGTTGGTACTGTTGATACAAGTGAGTTTGCTATTGCGGTTTCTGCTACTCTAGGATTTCTTATTTCATTAGGATGGGAGGAAGTAAATTGGCTATGGGTTGGAGCGTTAATGATTGGTGGAATTATCGCAGCTCCGATAGCAGCTTGGTTAGTACAGAAGGTTCCGGCACAGTTAATGGGAGTCCTTGTTGGTGGATTTATTATCTTAGTAAATGCTAGGACAATCGTACACACTTGGGTTGAGAATGCTTCGATCTACCCATATGTCTATATTGGTATTGCTTTGATTTGGGTTATAGCTATCTTTTTTACTATTTCAAAATTAGGTTATTATAAAAATACTAACCAAGCAAATGTAAAATCATAACGGGATAGGATGGGTAACTTCTGACTTTTTTTGCCCTTAAGTGTAGTTAATGGGTAGGAATTGTAGGTATTGTAGATGTAGATATGTAAGATGCCGATCAAAAAACGAAGGCCTAACCTGAAGTGGAGGTTAGGTTTTTTGATCATATTTATGAATAGAATTATTCAGAGTATGAATATAGTATACGTCTCTTTTGTCTAAGTTTTTTTTTAGAGAGTTTTAAACAAAGGGGAGGAATCAGATATGACACAGTTACGTGAAGCGGTATATCGACGAAAAGAAGTACTAATTAATAAATTGCT
>DASQMK010000329.1:0-2505 GCA_035645575.1 Metabacillus sp. | reverse complement strand
TTATCTAGTTTTGAGGGAATAAAACCCGATCTGGTGACGATGGCGGAGAGGTCACACCCGTTCCCATCCCGAACACGGAAGTTAAGCTCTCCAGCGCCGATGGTAGTGGGGGCTAGCGCCCCTGTGAGAGTAGGACGTTGCTAGGTCAAAGCAAAATAAAGGAGCGGGAGAGACCGAACTTTTATTCGGTCTCTCCTGTTTTTATTTTTTGT
Organism: Metabacillus sp.; assembly: GCA_035645575.1. GTDB lineage: Bacteria > Bacillota > Bacilli > Bacillales > Bacillaceae > Metabacillus. The sequence continues at coordinate 2,293 of DASQMK010000329.1, read as the reverse complement.
GTTCTACCATTGTTTATTAATTGCTAATCGAACAATCCCTAACAACATAATATTAACAATGGGGTGTCTTAGTATTAATTTAGTTGTAGATTGTTAAATCAATAAATGATCCTAATAAAAAGTGCATTATTTTTGAATGGTGTATTTGGCTCCGGATCTTTTAAGAAGTTTTATGATCCCTTCCGGGTAGTAAGGCATTAATCGGTCCGCGTCCTCTATACTTACCCATTCCACTTTTACTATATTTTCTTCTTCAGGGATTTTATTGGGACGCTTTGTGATTGCACCGTAGAAAGTAATAAAATAAACATGATTTTCGTTAATAAAAGCTTCATTCAATCCAGCAATATCACCAACTGTAATGTCATAACCTGTTTCTTCCTTAACTTCTCTAATGATTGCCTCTCTTAAAGTTTCTCCTGTTTCCACTCCCCCACCAGGCAACGACCATGTGCCGTTTTTGTTGAGTACCATTAAAATTTCGTCTGTACTTTCATCAAATAAAAGTGCGTATACAACATCAATACGTTGAAAAGACATTTTGCGTCCCATCTCCTCTTTTTGGTTCATCTATTTCCAAATTGTACCAAAAGGATTTACCAAAAACAATATATGACTGCCGGGGGCACTTCTTGATTAGCCCCCCATTAATCATGGTTTGCGACAAGGATGATTATTGTTTATTAACGCGTATTACTTATTGAGGGTTTTGTGACTGTTCCTTTGTGAAAATGGTGCAATTATGTTTTCTTGCATTTTTTTTAAATACACTATATAGTAAAGGTAAGGTCAAATATAGTCAAAGTCAATCGGGTTAAGGGGGAGGTAGAGTGAGAAACATCTCTGACATAATTGAGCAGTATCTAAAACAAGTTTTGAACAGAAGTGAAAAGGATATAGTTGAAATTAAGAGAAGCGAAATTGCTCATAAATTTCAATGTGTTCCTTCACAAATCAATTATGTGATTAACACCCGTTTTACGCTAGAAAAAGGCTATATTGTTGAAAGCAAGCGTGGCGGTGGGGGATATATCCGTATCATAAGGGTGCGAACTGGAAGTGAGACAAAGTTAATAGATGAACTATTATCCCTTATCGGAACAAGAATCAGTCAGTCGAACGGGGAAGGTGTTATTCAACGTTTAGTCGAGGAACAAGTTATTTCAAAGCGTGAAGCTAATATTATGCTCAGTGTAATGGATCGCTCCGTACTGTATATTGATTTGCCTCATCGTGATGAGTTAAGGGCAAGAATGTTAAAAGCCATGCTAATTTCATTGAAATATAAATAGGGAGTGGTGAACGGTTTGATATGCCAGGAATGTAAACAACGACCTGCAACTCTTCATTTTACTAAAATCGTAAATGGTGAAAAAACAGAATTTCATCTTTGTGAACATTGTGCCCAAGATAAAGGTGAAATGTTTATGTTCCCTGAAAATGCTGGATTTTCTATAAATAATTTATTAGCAGGACTCTTAAACCTTGATTCCCCCCTCAAAGAGGCTAAACATAGCACGTTTCAAAGTACGGAGATTTTACAATGTGAGCGCTGCAAAATGACATATCAGCAGTTCACCAAAATTGGGCGTTTCGGATGCTCTGAGTGCTATCACACATTTTCTAAGCATCTGCACCCTATTTTAAGAAGGTTGCACAGCGGCAATACGACACATTCTGGTAAAATTCCGAAACGCATTGGCGGGGCCATACATGTTCGGAAGCAGATTGAAAAACTAAAACAGAAACTTCAGGAGCTAATCGTTAGGGAAGAGTTTGAAAAAGCTGCTGAGATTCGTGACCAAATTCGTTCTCTTGAATCTTATCTAATGCAACAAGGAGAGGGGGAATGAGAATTTTATGTCGTTAGAAAAATTTCTTAACAGAGCGTTAAGTTCTTGGATGAGCGAAGAAGGTCCTGATTCGGATATTGTTCTTAGTAGCAGAATTAGGCTAGCGAGAAACCTTGAGGACTTTCAGTATCCAACTGTGTTCACAAATGAGGAGGCCCGTGATATTGTCCAGTTATTTGAGCGAACAATTGCTGATAAGGTCCACCCTGCTGTTGGTAGAATCGAAATTTTAAAAATGAATGAGCTTCAGCCAATTGAGAAGCGGGTTCTCGTCGAAAAACATTTGATCAGCCCCCACCTAGCAGAGGATTGCACTTTTGGTGCATGTTTGCTTTCAGAGAATGAGGAAGTCAGCATTATGATAAATGAAGAGGATCATGTACGAATTCAATGCTTATTTCCTGGATTTCAGTTAACAGAAGCCCTTGAGAGAGCTAATC
>DASQMK010000328.1:0-10158 GCA_035645575.1 Metabacillus sp. | reverse complement strand
ACAAGGATTTTTTTTATTCTTCGATGGTCACCCTGTGCTTCAGCTTCTGCAACAAGCTTTGAAATGGCTACAGGTAATCCAAGCTGAGTAATCGTAATCACTAAAACAAGGGTAGGAACAGCCATATTGTATAAACCTACTCCTTCTTCACCGATAAAACGAGCAACGACAATTCGATTAATAAAACCTAGGACACGAGTAATAAATCCTGCTAAAATTAAAATGAGCGTTCCTTTTAGAAACGTCTGCTTTGACATTCTTCTCCCTGCCTTCTCAAATAACGTGGAATCATATACAATTACTATATGCGCGAGAATAGGCCAAGCATGACAAGTTCTAAACAGATTGTGAGTTGTTGTAGTGAAAAGTAAAGGAATAGACTCAAATAAAAGGAGTGTTAATAATGAATAAACAGCCGTTTGATGAATTCCGAGATCATGTAAGGCCTGCAATAAAAAGTAAGTTAGAGGAATTTATTTTATTTGGTTATGAGGAAGTAACTGAAGAAAAACTTTGGACGTATTTAAAAACGAAAAAATGGAAAAAAACACCTGAACTATATGTACATGAGGTTGTAAGAGATGTGCTTGCTCTAAAAGTTGGAGACTTTATGAATTTTGCGACAGTTGAGTCCTATAAAGGAGGAAACTGGTTTGAAAGTAATGAAGGGCAGGATTTGTTAAAAGGACTTATTTAATTTGATTCTTCCTCATTTGCTATCGTATAATTTTATTGGGAAAAGTTGGCGTATTGATTCATAAAAAAGCATGCCTCCCAAATCGTTCATTTTTTAGAGTTGTTTTTAGAAATTAAGGAGGATACATAATGATAAAGCGTGGGCGCATTGTTGCGTTTTTTCTACTTGTCCTTGTTGTCGGAAGCCTAATAGGCTTTAACACCAATAAGGCAACGAGTAACATTATTCTAGGTTTAGATTTACAAGGTGGTTTTGAAATTCTATATGAAGTTGATCCAGCGAACGAAGGTGACAAAATAACAAGGGATGTACTGGTTAGTACAGTAAATGCCCTTCAAAAAAGAGCCAACGTACTTGGAGTAAGTGAACCGAATATCCAGATCGAAGGTGATGATCGTATTCGCGTTCAGCTAGCTGGTGTAAACGACCAAAATAAAGCCAGAGAAATTCTTTCCACACAAGCAGAGCTAACATTTAGAGATTATCAAGACAAGGAAATGTTAAATGGTTCTGACTTAGTTGAAGGTGGAGCAAAACAATCATTCGATGAGCAAGGTAAACCGAATGTCGCGATTAAATTAAAAGATGCGAATAAATTTAAAGAGGTAACACAAGAGATTGTAGGAAACACACCTTATAATCAGTTGGTTATCTGGCTTGACTTTGAAGAGGGTGATTCCTATCAAGAAGAAGTGAGTAAGGAAAATCCAAAATTTATATCAGCGCCTAACGTTGATCAAGTATTTAATCAAACAGATGTTACAATTACGGGTACCTTTACAATTCAAGAAGCACAGGATTTAGCGAACCTTCTAAACGCAGGTTCTCTTCCAGTAAAATTAACTGAGCTTTATTCCACTTCGGTAGGAGCACAGTTTGGTGAACAAGCACTAGATAGTACAGTTCTAGCTGGTATTGTAGGAATCGCAATCATCTTCTTGTTTATGCTATTCTTCTACCGCTTACCTGGATTTATTGCCGTTATTACTTTATCAACATATATTTATTTGATTCTTCAAGTATTTGATTGGATGAATGGTGTGTTAACACTTCCGGGAATTGCAGCATTAATTCTTGGGGTTGGTATGGCTGTAGATGCAAATATCATTACATATGAACGAATTAAAGAGGAATTAAAATTAGGTAGAACCGTTCGTTCAGCCTTTAAGGCAGGGACGAGAAGGTCATTTGCTACAATTTTAGATGCAAATATTACAACGATGTTAGCTGGGGGAGTGTTATTCTTCTTCGGGACAAGCTCTGTAAAAGGTTTTGCAACGATGCTAATTCTAAGTATTGTTATTAGTTTTATCACGGCTGTGTTCCTATCAAGAGTTCTATTAGCACTTTTAGTTGAAAGTCGTTGGCTTGATAAGAAAAAAGGATATTTTGGTGTGAAAAAGGATCAAATCATTAGTATTGAAGACACAGACGATGATACCATTGCGCCTACTAAGTTTGACAGAGTTGATTTCTTAAAGCATCGAAAAAAATTCTTTATGCTCTCAACAATTCTTGTTGTTGCAGGTGTTATATTTATTTTGATATTTAAATTAAATCTAGGAATTGACTTTGCAAGTGGCACACGGGTAGAGGTTTTAGCAGATAAGACTTTAACTGCTCAAGAGGTTGAGACTGAAATGAGTAAGCTAGATCTCGAAGTAGATGATGTTGTGCTTGCCGGAAACAATAAAGAAATTGGTGTTGCACGTTTTATTGGGGTACTTGATCAGAAAAAGATTGCTGAAGTGAAAAGTCATTTTAAGGAACTATATGGATCTGAACCAAATGTAAGTACTGTATCACCAACAGTAGGGAAGGAACTTGCAAGGAACGCGATGTACGGAGTGTTGATTGCCTCTATTGGGATTATTATTTACGTGTCTATCCGCTTTGAATTTTATATGGCATTGGCATCAATCGTTGCATTACTACATGATGCATTCTTCATCATTGCCTTCTTTAGCATCACTAGATTAGAAGTTGATATTACATTTATTGCAGCAGTGCTTACAATCGTCGGATATTCAATAAATGATACGATCGTAACTTTTGACAGGATTCGAGAACTTTACAAAAAGAAAAAGGTTAAAACGATTGAGGATTTACAGTTTATTGTAAATAGAAGCTTACAGCAAACTTTTACACGTTCAATTAATACTGTGTTGACAGTGGTTATTGCTGTCATTGCTCTAATGATATTTGGTAGTACGTCCATTACCAATTTCTCAATTGCTCTATTAGTTGGCTTGATCTCAGGAACCTATTCATCATTATTTATTGCTGCTCAATTATGGTTAATATGGAAAGGGAAGCAATTAAATAAAAAGAAACAAGTTTCTTCTCAAGTAAGTGATGAACCACAAGTTTAAATAAGAAAAAAAGGATCAACCCACTCTAGTATCTCGCTATTGTTACAAGTTCCATGAAAATGGTGCTAAAATGATACATAGATGTGGGATGATCCTTATTTATTGACTAGAGTTGGTTACACTATATGTTATGAAGTAAACATGTGTAAACGAGTCCTTCAAACTGGCTGATAAATTCTAACCCTTTTAGAGATAACCTTTTGAAGTTAGCGATTTTCAACAGTTCGAGGATAAAGAGGTGAAGAGATTGAGTGAAAAAGATCGTTTTAAACAAGCTGAATTTGCAGCAATGGTTGGTGTTGTAGGGAATATCATTCTTGCTATATTAAAGGGAGTAGTGGGAGTTATTTCAGAAAGTCGGGCTTTAGTGGCAGATGCGGTCCATTCTGCTTCAGATGTTGCAGGCTCATTAGCTGTATTTATTGGTGTTCGTGCAGCGAAGCAGCCTCCAGATGAAGACCATCCTTACGGACATGGAAAAGCGGAATCAATAGCAGCCATTATTGTAGCGGTTCTGTTATTTTTAGTCGGGATTGAAATTGGAAAATCATCATTTGAATCATTTTTTGAGGACATTGAAGCCCCGAAAACTCTTGCTATTTATGCAGTGGTTATATCGATTATTGTGAAAGAATGGATGTTTCAATATAAGTATAGATTGGGCAAAAGAATTAAGAGTGATGCTATAATTGTAAATGCCTACGAGCATCGATCTGATGTTTATTCTTCAATCGCTGCTTTAGCTGGTATTGGAGCAGCAATAGCAGGTCAAAAAATGGGGATTGACTGGCTTGTCTATGCAGACCCAGTTGCAGGTTTATTTGTTTCTTTACTCGTTATTAAAATGGCCTGGAAGCTCGGATCTGAATCCATTCATACAACATTAGATCATGTGCTGCATGAAGAGGATATTGTTGGTCTTAAAGAAACCGTAAGTAAAATAAGTGAGATTAAAAAAATTGATGAACTTCATGCAAGAGAGCATGGTCACTATGTTATCGTTGACATAAAAGTCTCTGTTGATCCTCAAATAACAGTTGAAGAAGGACATAACATAGGTAAGATTGTAAAAGAAAAACTAATGAGTGAGCATGAGCATGTTCAAAACGTCTTTGTACATATAAATCCATACTCACCATAAAGAAACGGAGGGGATGTAGGTGAAACGTCAATGGAGTTTAATTTTAGCCATTACCTTTGCTTTAATTATTGCAATTTTTGCGGTGATAAATGTTGAAGCCGTTGAAGTAAATTATTTAATCGGAAAAGCCGAATGGCCTCTTATCTTAATTATTCTAGGCTCAGTCTTTATGGGGGGCTTTATGGTCGCTTCTGCAGGAGTTGTTAGAATCCTTTCACTCAATCGAAAGCTTAAGGCAGCAGATAGAGTAAACATAAAGTTAACAGAGGAACTGGAAGCTTTACAAGGTAAAGAAACCGGAAATCAACAACAGGCTGCAGAGTAAGAATCTAGGACAAACAGATTAATATAAAAAAATAACACATATAACAATGGAAGAATCCTTAAATTGAAACCCCTTGACCACTCTTGTATAATGAGAAGGTTGAGGGGTGAAACTATGTTAAAGGCAAAAACAAGGTGGATGATTCAATCATCTGATGAAACCTTCATTCAAAATTTAAGAGAGAATTTATCTATTACACCGCTTGTTGCGTCACTTTTAGTGAATAGAGGAATTAATTCTGTTGAAGCGGCACGTGAATTCTTAGAAACGGATTCTCAAGTTTTCCACGATCCATTTCTTTTAAAGGATATGGACATAGCTATACAACGTATTCAAAAAGCAATTGAAGAGAATGAACATATTTTAGTTTACGGTGACTATGATGCGGATGGAGTAAGTAGTACAACAGTTTTATTAACTGCTTTACGAAAATTGGGAGCCATAGTAGATTTTTATATACCTAACAGATTTACAGAAGGATATGGACCGAACGAAGCAGCGTTTAGACTCGCACATGAACGGGGTTTTTCATTAATTATTACAGTGGACACTGGTATAGCTGCTGTTCATGAAGCTCAAGTAGCAAAGGAACTAGGTGTGGATTTAATTATTACTGACCACCATGAACCAGGCCCTGTCTTACCTGAAGCACTAGCAATCATACATCCTAAGCAGCCGGGATGCAATTATCCATTTAAGGAATTGGCTGGAGTAGGAGTAGCATTTAAGTTAAGCCATGCTCTATTGGGAGAAGTTCCAACTGATCTATTAGAGGTTGCGGCAATAGGGACAATTGCAGACTTAGTTGCCCTTCAAGGTGAAAATAGATTAATAGCAAAGCACGGTATTAACCAGTTGAAAACAACGAATCGTATTGGGTTAAAAGCGCTATTAAAAATTGCCAATGTAAAAATGCAAGAGGTAAATGAAGATACAATTGGATTTGCTCTTGGACCTAGAATTAACGCAGTTGGTCGATTACAATCGGCAGATCCGGCAGTCGAATTGTTACTTTCAGAAGATGAAGAAGAAGCATTGATGATTGCTGAAGAAATTGATTCTCTTAATAAAGAGAGACAAAAACTAGTTAATACGATGACAGAGGAAGCAATTGAGGAGATTGAAGCTCATTTTCCAATTGAACAAAATCCTGTTCTTGTTATTGCAAAAGAAGGATGGAATCCTGGTGTTGTAGGGATCGTTGCGTCAAGGTTAGTTGATCGCTTTTACAGGCCGACAATTGTTTTAAGTATTGACAAGGAAAAGGGTATTGCTAAGGGATCTGCCCGAAGTATAGTTGGCTTTGACTTGTTTGAAAATTTATCGACATGCCGTGACATCTTACCTCACTTCGGAGGTCATCCTATGGCTGCAGGTATGACGCTGCAACTTGAAGACGTAGACGAGCTTCGTGATAGGCTAGTCGAAAAAGCAAAGGATATTCTGACAGAAGAGGATTTTGTTCCTGTTACTAAAGTGGATGTAAGCTGTAAATTGGAAGATATTTCTGTAGAATCCATCGAAGAGATGCAGTTGCTCTCTCCGTTTGGCATGAATAACCCAAAGCCAATTATTCATTTGGAGAATGTGACGCTAGCTAATGTTCGTAAAATTGGTGCAGATCAAAATCATATAAAGTTAGTTTTTGCACAAGAAGAACAGCAACTAGATTGTGTGGGTTTTGGTATGGGGCATATTCACGATGAGCTTTCACCCTCTGTTACGGTATCTGCAATAGGAGAACTGTCAATTAATGAATGGAATAATTTGAGAAAACCGCAGGTCATGCTGCAGGATGTACGAGTAGATCAATGGCAGTTATTTGATTTTCGCGGTTCTAGGAATGTTGAGCATCTGATTAACTCAATCTCAATTAATGATAATGGTCAAATTATCACTTTCCAATCAAAAACATATGAAAGCCTTCTTGAAAAAGGACTGGAACATAAAACGTTTTATATATCATCTGATGAGGATGCAATAAGAATAGATACTCGAGATAAACAGATTTTAATTCTAGATATTCCTTCTTCAATAGAATTATTGGACGGGCTCTTCTCTAAAGGAAGACCAGCAAGAATTTATTCTGTTTTTCAACAAGAAGCAGATCACTTTTTTTCGACAATTCCAACAAGAGAGCATTTTAAGTGGTATTATGGTTTTCTATTAAAGAAAGAGTCCTTTAATCTTCGAGAACAAGGTGAGCTATTAGCAAAACATAAAGGATGGACAAAAGAAACAATAGAATTTATGTCACAGGTGTTTTTTGAGCTAGAATTTGTTACAATAGAAAATGGTGTTATTTCGACAAATTCCACGGCTCGTAAAAGAGATCTAAGTGAATCGAAAACTTATGCCCAAAAGCAAAAACAAATTGAACTAGAAAAAACGTTATTATATACATCTTACATGCAGCTTAAGCAGTGGTTTGAGCAAAGGTTTCCATTAGAAGAGCCTGTAGGTGTATAAGGAGGACATAGGAAAAATGGATTTAAAGCAATTTGTAACAGTCGTTCCTGATTATCCAAAACCAGGAATTCAATTTAAAGATATTACTACATTGATGGATAACGGGGATGCGTATCGATATGCGACAGACCAAATTGTGAATTATGCTCGTGAAAAAGAGATCGACATTGTCGTTGGTCCAGAGGCACGCGGTTTTATTATTGGCTGTCCTGTTGCATATTCATTAGGAGTAGGCTTTGCTCCAGTTCGTAAAGAAGGAAAATTACCTCGTGAGGTTGTTCGCGTTGAGTATGGTCTTGAGTATGGTAAGGATGTACTTACAATCCATAAAGATGCGATTAAACCTGGACAAAGAGTACTAATAACAGATGACTTATTGGCAACTGGAGGAACAATCGAAGCAACGATTAAGCTTGTAGAAGAGTTAGGTGGAGTTGTTGCAGGTATTGCGTTCTTAATTGAATTATCCTACTTAGATGGTCGTAAATTATTAGATGGATACGATGTCTTAACGTTAATGACATTTTAATTCTATGGGGACAGGAGTGTAATCAACTCGGTCCCCATTATTCTTAAGGGCACTCGAATGGGTGCTTTTTTTGCAAGTTGCATATACTAATTCAATGATGTAATAAAAGTAAACCAAGAATCCATATCAGTCCATCCTTAATATAACTTTTGTGAATTTCGTCATATACCACTAACTGGCTAGGGTGAAAATTACTGTTTTCTCTTTACATCTACTGTTTTTTTATTGATAATAGTTACAATATAGTAAAATTTCTAATCGAATTGATGATGTTCGTCACTCGGTTTTTATTTAAATATATAGATGCTTTTACGTAGTAAGAAGAATTGTATATTTTCTAACAAAGTTTTCAATATAAAAAGGTGATTTCATGGCTAATGAACAAGTTTTATCTTCTGAGCAAGTGATTCAAAAAGCACAGCGTTATCTATCAGCCGAAGATACTGTTTTTATTCAGCGTGCTTATGATTTTGCGGAAGAAGCACATCGGGAACAATTTCGAAAATCAGGCGAACCGTATATCATTCATCCCATTCAAGTTGCAGGCATTTTGGTAGATTTAGAGATGGATCCAGCAACTATAGCGGGTGGTTTCCTTCATGATGTGGTGGAGGATACAGAAGTCACATTAGACGATTTGCGAGCAGAGTTCAATGACGAAGTGGCAATGCTGGTTGATGGAGTGACAAAGTTAGGGAAAATTAAATATAAATCAAAAGAAGAGCAACAGGCTGAAAACCATAGGAAAATGTTTGTAGCAATGGCTCAAGATATTCGAGTTATTCTTATTAAGCTTGCAGACCGTCTGCATAATATGAGGACTCTTAAACATCTTCCACAGGAGAAGCAACGACGAATTTCAAATGAAACATTGGAAATATTTGCTCCGCTTGCTCATCGTTTAGGTATTTCGAAAATTAAATGGGAACTAGAAGACACATCATTACGATATTTAAACCCTCAACAATATTATAGAATTGTGAATCTAATGAAGAAGAAGCGCCAAGAACGCCTTGAATACTTAGATCAGGTCATTGATGAAGTTCGTGAGAGAGTTGCAGAGGTAAATATTGAGGCTGAATTTTCAGGAAGACCAAAACATATTTACAGTATATATCGGAAAATGGTTCTTCAAAATAAGCAATTTAATGAAATCTATGATCTTCTTGCGGTTAGAATTGTTGTCAATAGCATCAAGGATTGTTATGCCGTATTAGGTATTATCCATACTTGCTGGAAGCCGATGCCTGGACGATTTAAAGATTATATTGCCATGCCAAAGCCAAATATGTATCAATCACTTCATACAACAGTAATTGGTCCAAAAGGAGACCCTCTTGAGGTGCAAATTCGTACTTTTGAAATGCATCAAATTGCTGAGTACGGAATTGCGGCTCACTGGGCGTATAAAGAGGGGAAAGATGTTGATGAAAAAACAACTTTAGAGAAAAAGTTATCTTGGTTTAGAGAGATACTAGAATTTCAAAATGATGTAACAAACGCTGAAGAATTCATGGAATCTTTAAAAATTGATCTGTTTTCGGATATGGTATTTATCTTTACACCTAAAGGCGATGTCATTGAATTGCCGTCTGGATCTGTTCCGATTGACTTTGCTTATCGCATACATTCAGAGATTGGAAATAAGACCATTGGGGCGAAAATAAATGGCAAAATGGTCACTCTTGATTATAAGCTAAAAACAGGAGATATTATCGAAATTTTAACCTCCAAGCACTCATATGGACCTAGTCAAGATTGGTTAAAGCTTGCTCAAACATCTCAAGCCAAAAACAAGATTCGCCAATTCTTTAAAAAGCAACGTCGAGAAGAAAACGTTGAAAAGGGTAAAGAAATGGTTGAAAATGAGATTAAAAATCTTGATTTTAATGTAAAAGAAATCATGACAGCGGATAATTTACAGCGTGTTGCTGAGAAATTTAATTTTTCTAATGAAGAAGATATGTATGCAGCTGTTGGGTATAATGGTGTAACGGCATTACAAGTAGCAAATCGATTAACAGAAAAATGGCGTAAGAAACGCGACCAAGAAGAACAAGAAAAAAATATTCAAGAGGTTATGAATGAGACTAAACAAGTCCCTTCCACCTCGACTTCGAAAAAACGTGATGCAGGTGTCCAAGTTAAGGGGATTGATAACTTATTAATACGTCTCTCAAAATGCTGTAATCCAGTCCCGGGTGATGATATTGTCGGCTTTATTACGAAAGGAAGAGGAGTATCGGTTCACCGCTCTGATTGCACAAATGTTCACACAGAGGATGCGAAAGAGCGATTAATAGATGTTGAATGGGAGAATCAGCCTTCATCTAGTCGAAAAGAATATAATGTTGAAATTGAAATTTTAGGCTATGATCGTCGAGGCTTGTTAAATGAGGTATTACAAGCAGTAAATGAGACAAAAACAAATATTTCTTCTGTTGCAGGTAAATCAGACAGAAATAAAGTTGCGACGATTAATATGGCGATTTCTATTTCGAATATAAATCATTTACAAAAAGTAGTTGAAAGAATTAAACAGATTTCAGATATCTATTCTGTTAGAAGAATGATGAATTAAGGTAGGTTTTATCGTGAAGGTAGTTGTCCAACGTGCAGTTCATG
>DASQMK010000327.1:0-3172 GCA_035645575.1 Metabacillus sp. | reverse complement strand
ACTTTAAAAGATAAATTAGAAGAGTGGATTGAGCAATCAAAACGTGAAGAAGTAAAAAAATAAGCGTAAATGATAAAAAAGAATGTACACATTGTGTGCATTCTTTTTTTACTTATCACAAAAAAAGACTAACCAAGTAGTTAGCCTTTTTTCTATTCTTAAGTTATTTATCTTGCTTCTGGGCGTGGCTCTCTTGCTACTTCTTCAGAAGGCTTAAATAAAAGCCCAAGGTTGATTAATCCGGCAATACCGACTAATCCATAGATAATTCTTGAAAGTGCAGAAGTTTGTCCGCCGAAGATAGCTGCTACTAAATCGAATTGAAAGAATCCGATTAGCCCCCAGTTAATAGCTCCGATTATTGTAAGTACAAGTGCGATACGTTGAATTGCGCTCATTGTGCAACCTCCTTAGATGTAAATTACATTATTATGTTGTGAAGAATATAATTTTCCTATTCATAAAGTTTTTCTAAAAAGCACATTTCTTTACAAGAAATCGTTGAAATTACATAATCTAACTATGGAGGCGATAATGAATGGAAAACTTTACATATTATAATCCGACAAAACTTATTTTTGGTAAGGGGCAGGTAGAGCAATTGGAAGTAGAAGTTCCTCAATATGGAAAGAATGTTCTCCTAGTATATGGTGGAGGTAGTATCAAGCGTAACGGTCTATATGACCAAGTTGTTGAAATTTTAAAAAAGTCTAATCTTCAAGTATTTGAGTTAGCCGGTGTTGAACCCAATCCGAGATTATCAACTGTTCATCGCGGAGTAGAAATTTGTAAAAATGAAAAGATTGATTTTATTTTAGCGGTTGGCGGCGGAAGTGTTATTGATTGCACAAAAGCAATCGCTGCTGGTGCTAAATATGATGGTGACGCTTGGGATATTGTTACAAAGAAACATCTCCCAACAGAAGCATTGCCATTTGGTACAGTGTTAACTTTAGCTGCAACTGGTTCTGAAATGAACTCAGGATCTGTTATTACAAATTGGGAAACAAAAGAAAAATATGGATGGGGAAGTCCATTAACTTTTCCTAAGTTTTCAATTTTAGACCCGGTCAATACTTTTACGGTTCCTAAGGATCATACTGTATATGGAATTGTTGATATGATGACACATATTTTTGAACAATATTTTCATCATACAAAAAATACCCCATTACAAGATCGCTTTTGTGAATCAACATTAAAAACAGTTATTGAAACTGCACCTAAATTAATTGAGGATTTAGAGAATTATGAGCTTCGCGAAACGATTCTTTACTCAGGGACTATTGCATTAAATGGCCAGCTGCAAATGGGATATCGTGGTGATTGGGCCAGCCACAACATTGAGCATGCCGTATCAGCAGTATATGATATTCCGCATGCTGGCGGATTAGCGATCATCTTCCCAAACTGGATGAAGCACAATCTTGATGTGAATATTTCTCGTTTTGTTCAGCTTGCTGTAAATGTGTTTGATGTTGATCCAAACGGTAAGGATGATCGAGCGGTAGCTGTAGAGGGAATTGATCGGCTACGTGAATTCTGGAGCAGCATCGGTGCTCCAAGTCGACTAAAAGATTATAATATTACTGATGAAAATATAGATTTAATGGCAGATAAGGCTATGGTCAATGGTGAATTTGGAAACTTTAATAAACTAAATAAAGATGATGTTGTGGCCATTTTAACAGCTTCTTTATAGGAGTCATAAACACGGAGTATTGGAGAAATGTACTCCGTGTTTTCTTTTTAATTGACCAACCCCTGTTAAGATGATCATTAATTTTATCAGCATTAAAAATAAAAGGTGAATGATAACGTTTACATCGGAGATCTTTGCTTGATTTAACTTATTAGTTTAGATAAAGTGATAATAAGCTATATTTACTAAGATGAATAATGGAGGAATAAACTGTTATGACGCATGTACGCTTTGATTACTCTAATGCATTATCCTTTTTTAACGAACATGAAATTACATACTTACGTGACTTTGTAAAGGTTGCACACCATTCTATTCATGAACAAACTGGCGCAGGCAGTGACTTTTTAGGTTGGGTAGATCTACCAAAAAACTATGATAAAGAAGAGTTTGCCCGCATTCAAAAAAGTGCTGAGAAAATCAAGAATGATTCTGATGTTCTTCTTGTCATTGGTATTGGCGGATCTTACTTAGGAGCGCGTGCAGCAATTGAAATGCTGAACCATTCTTTCTATAATTCTTTATCAAAAGAACAAAGACAAGCTCCACAAGTTGTTTTTGTTGGAAATAACATTAGCTCCACATACATGAAGGATCTTCAAGATCTATTAGTAGGCAAAGATTTCTCAATCAACGTAATTTCTAAATCAGGAACAACAACTGAACCTGCTTTAGCGTTCCGTATTTTTAGAAAGCTTCTTGAAGAGAAGTATGGAAAAGCGGAAGCGAAGCAACGTATTTATGCAACAACTGATAAAGCACGCGGTGCTCTAAAAACGCTTGCAACAGAAGAAGACTATGAATCATTCATTATTCCTGATGATGTTGGCGGACGTTACTCAGTATTAACAGCTGTAGGTTTATTACCAATTGCTGTGACTGGTGTGGATATTGAAGCGATGATGAAGGGTGCTGCTGCTGCAAGTGAAGACTTTGGTAAGTCTGAACTTGAAGAAAATCCAGCATACCAATATGCTGTTGTTCGTAATGTCCTTTATAATAAAGGGAAAACAATTGAAATGCTTATTAACTATGAGCCAGGTCTTCAATACTTTGCAGAATGGTGGAAGCAACTATTCGGTGAAAGTGAAGGAAAAGACCAAAAAGGAATTTATCCTTCATCAGCAAACTTCTCAACAGACCTTCATTCATTAGGTCAGTATGTACAAGAAGGGCGCCGTGACATTTTTGAAACGGTTATTAACGTAGAAACACCACGTCATGAGTTAATTGTTGAGGCAGAAGAAAGTGATTTAGACGGATTAAATTACCTTGCGGGCAAATCTGTTGATTTTGTTAACAAGAAGGCATTCCAAGGTACAATGTTAGCTCATACAGACGGTGGAGTACCAAACCTTGTTGTATCTATTCCACAAATGGACGAGTATACATTTGGTTATTTAGTGTATTTCTTCGAGAAAGCATGTGCTATGAGCGGCTATCTGTTAGGAGTAAATCCTTTTGATCAAC
>DASQMK010000326.1:0-3772 GCA_035645575.1 Metabacillus sp. | reverse complement strand
TGCCTGCCCTTTGCCCATACTGATTGGATATTGAGATCAGAATCTAGGATGACGACATCAGCATCCTTGCCAGGCTTTAGTTCTCCTTTTTGATGAAGCTTTAAGATTTTTGCGGGATTGCTTGTTATGACGTTAAGTGCGATTTCTAAAGGAATATTTTCTTTTTGAACGGCATCCTTAACGGCTTTAAAAAGCGTATCTACCTTGCCGAGCTTTAAACCGACCATTTCGCCTTCAGCATTAAAATCAGGAAGGCTTGCTTGTCCATCAGATGTGAAGGTGATTTGGTTAATTGGGACACCAGCCTCTAACATTCTTTTTAATCCGCGGCTGCAGGCTACTTCCCCTTTAGCAAGAAATTTGGGGATGGTACTAGTCGTAAAATCAACCCATCCTCCTTGTTTAGCATAGTCAATGCCTGCCTCGAAAAGGTGTGGATTCCGGTTTATATGAGTTGGATAAAACTGCTTAATTGGCAAGTCGGTTGAAGAGACCACGTCTAAAATAAGGTTCAGATGCCGGCGGCTGTCTCCAACATGGATATTGACGATTCCGGCTTTACCAGACAACATGCCGCCAATTCTTGCAGCCGATGCAAGCTTAGCCAATTCCTCAACTGTAGGCTCTGAGGATCTGTGATCACTTATGGCGATTTCTCCAACGCCAATGATCTTATCAATTAAGATAAGATCATCTTCTATTTTGTCTGTTAGTGTTTTAACAGGAACTTGATAAGAGCCTGTATGTACGTAACAAGTAATGCCTTCTTCCTCAAGTGCACGTGATTTAGCAATTAAATTTGTCATCGTACGAGTTGTTCCATCTGTACCAATAACCCCTACTAACGTCGTAATACCGGATAAGGTTGCATCTGTTAATTGAAGCTCAGGTGTTCTTGTTCTGTAGCTTCCTTCTCCGCCTCCACCTGTAATGTGAACATGAGAATCGATAAATCCAGGAACAACCTTCATTCCCGATGCATCAAAAACAGTGATATCAACAAAATTAGTTGGTACATCAATTTTATCTTTTATAAAGCCAATTTTATCGTGAACAAGAAGAATGTCTTTTTTTTCTACATAATCTGGAGCATATACTTCTCCGTTTTGTATAAGTGTTAATATATGACATGCCCCTTTCTACTCTGATCTTTTTTCTAGTAGCTTACAAATTTCCACAATGGTATTTGTTGCTTTTACCATATTATCAACTGAAATAAATTCAAATTTCCCGTGGAAGTTTTCGCCGCCTGTGAAAACATTCGGAGTTGGTAAGCCCATATAGGAAAGCTGTGAGCCATCAGTTCCGCCGCGAATTGGTTCCACAATAGGTGTTATACCTAAGTTCTCCATTGCTTGATAAGCGATGTCTACTATGTATTTAACAGGTTCAATCTTATCTTTCATATTATAATATTGATCTTTCATTTCAATCACAATCGCTTCTTCTCCATATACTTGTTTGAATTCATTTACAAGATTGGTTATTGTTTGTTTTCTGAATTCAAAAATTTGTTTATCGTGGTCGCGGATGATGTAATGGACATTGGTTTGTTCTACGTCCCCAGTGAATGAAATAAGATGATAAAATCCCTCATAGCCTTCAGTAAATTCAGGTGATTCCATCTCTGGTAGCTTTGATTGGAATGCCATGGCCATTTTTGTTGAATTCACCATTTTTCCTTTTGCTGTCCCAGGGTGAACATTATTTCCTTTAAATGTAATTTTTGCAGCAGCGGCATTAAAGCTTTCATATTGAAGTTCTCCAAGGGGACCGCCATCAATCGTGTAGGCAAAGTCTGCTCCAAATGCTTCGACATCAAACTTATGAGGACCTCTTCCAATTTCTTCGTCAGGAGTGAAGGCTACTCTGATTTTTCCGTGTTTAATGTCAGGATTGGCGATCAGGTAGTGCATCGCTGTCATGATTTCTGCAATTCCTGCTTTATTATCAGCCCCTAACAGAGTTTTTCCATCTGTTGTAATGAGAGTATGGCCGTGATAATTGACTAGGTTAGGAAATTGGTTCGGAGAAAGGGTGATGCCAAGCTCTTGACTGAGTGTAATATCCCCGCCAGCATAGGAATCAACAATTTGAGGGTTTACATTTTTACCAGTAAAATCAGTTGCAGTGTCAAGATGAGCTAAAAAACCAATAGTCGGGATTTTTTTGTCTGTATTAGCAGGTAAAGTGGCCATCACATAGCCGTTCTCATCCATTGTCACATCTTCCATACCGATGCTCTTGAGTTCTTCAACTAAAAGCCTTCCTAATGTGAGTTGACCAGGTGTTGATGGACAAGTGTCATTGTTTTCATTTGATTGGGTATCAATGACAGCATAGCTTGTAAAGCGCTCTATGATTTCTTTTTTCATATACAATTCCTTCCTTATTTTAGAGTTACTTTAATTCTATCAGAAAATATAAGGTTTTATGGATGAAGTATAAGAATTTATATGTTTTGTACTTAGTATCGGTGTCCAGCTCCAGCTCCTAGCCTCAGATCGCACAGGACGTACAAGTGCTGTTCAAGGCGCTTGCGCTTTTCTTATCTCTTGCCAACTTGGGGTAAGGGTAAAATAAAAATAAGCATTGAGCAAAAATTGCCCAATGCTTGTTAAACGCCGCGTCTTGCAAAGTCGATAAATTGAAACTTATCAAGGCGATGTCGTGATTCAGTATATTGAAACAAACTGGTGTTTTCTAAGTACACATAGTTTTTAACAACAACAATATGAGAGAAGCCTTCTAAATCAAGATGATTTCTATCTTCATCTGTACAATTCTCTACAACAATTTCCTTCTTGGCAAAGCTGATATTCAAATGCAGCTGCTTTTCAAGGTACTCATAAATAGAACCTTCACAAATTTCCTTTGTAAGAGTAGGGACATATTTTTTCAAAAAATAATCCTTATCTAAAATGATTTTTTCTCCATTTATCTCACGTGAACGAGTAACCTTCCATACCTCGTCCTTACTTGATGCATCTAATTGTTGTTTCAAAAAATCATCAGGCTTAATTAGTCCAAAATCATGAACCGTTGTAATGACAGATTGCATTTGAAGATTTTTGGATACTTCCTTAAAGCTCACAAGCCCTGAGATTGGAAAGTTCAATTTTTGAACATCAATCACAACAGATCCTTTACCCTTAATTTTTTGGATAAAACCATTTTGGGATAAGAGGTTAAGGGCTTTCCGAATGGTTTCTCTGCTCGTATTATATTGAATGGTAAGATCATTTTCGGAAGGTAAAACATCACCAGGCTTTACTTCCCCGGATTTGATCTGATTTGTTAATTCTTTATATATTGTAAGGTATTTATTTTGCCTCAAATTCATCACCATCCTTATTTTACCATGAACGCTTGAAGGATGCAGTGTATCTTAAAAGAGAACCCAAGTTGTGAAGTCTTATTTAGTTAAATGGTACACAACAGATTCGTAAGGACGTAATGTCATGTTTTCAAATGACAATCCAGTATCTTTGTAATTTGATAGCAATATGTTTTTCTTATATCCTCTTAAGTCTACATGCTCAGGTAAGATAAACGTTGCTGGCTTGTCATAAAAATTATTTATCACTAAAAGCTTCTCTGTTTGCGTATTTCGTAAGTAGGCAAAGATTGATGGATCATTTTCTAGTAACAGTTCATAATCACCAGTTGTGATGATGTCATACTCTTTACGTAAGGAGATCAGCTTTTGGTAATGATAAAAAATTGAATTTTCTTCAGCAACTGCTTTTTCTGCATTAATTTTTGGATAATT
>DASQMK010000325.1:0-6402 GCA_035645575.1 Metabacillus sp. | reverse complement strand
AGGAATCTCTTTTATGGCTTCTATCATCATTTATCTCCCCTTATCAAACAACTTACTTATTGTAAGTTAGTATACTTTTGGAGATAAACCCCGTCAACTATTCTGATTAGCCGTGATAGCATCTGTTTCAGCTCGCTCTATACTTTCCACCTAAATTATCAAGCATTTGTAGATTATAGGCAAAATACTGTTTTTTCATAAAGATATGGGTAAAATAGGTATTAGAGGTGATCATGATGGAACATATAAAAACAGACAACCAATTTCGGGAACTTATCAATAGTGATATACCTGTTGTCCTAAAATTTTTCACAGACTGGTGTCCTGATTGCAAACGTATGGATATGTTTTTACCAACTGTTTTCGAAGAGGTTGGAAATGTATCTATGTATGAGATTAACAAAGATGAACTACCGGAAATTGCAGAAAAATATGATGTGATGGGGATTCCTAGTTTATTAGTCTTTAAAAATGGCGAAAAGCTTGCACATCTTCATAGTGCTAACGCTAAAACTCCTGATCAAGTAATTGAGTTTTTATCAGAATCTCTAAAATAAGAACTGACTAATAAGGGTAGACTCTAAAACACAATGATTAAGTGCAAAGAGCCTACCCTTATTAATGTGGTGTTATTCTTATCTATTATCTTTTATCGGTTTATACCCCATTGTTGCTTTAATTGCCTTCTGCCAGCCTTCATAAAGCTCATTTCTTCGATCATCTTTCATAACAGGTTCATACGATTGATCTACCTTCCACTGTTTTGCAATTTCCTCAAGATTCTGCCAAAAACCAACTGCTAATCCTGCTAGATAAGCTGCCCCTAATGCAGTCGTTTCATTGATAACAGGACGCTCAACAGGGACGTTTAGAATATCACTTTGAAAATGCATGAGCATATTATTTTTTACAGCTCCACCATCTACACGAAGTTTCTTAAGTTGAATACCAGAGTCTGCTTCCATCGCCTTTAGAACGTCTTTCGTTTGATATGCAAGGGCTTCAAGTGTAGCACGGATAAAATGCTCTTTTGTCGTTCCACGAGTTAAACCAAAAATGGCTCCTCTTGCCTCACTATCCCAATATGGAGTCCCTAATCCTACAAATGCGGGTACAACATAAACCCCATCCGTTGAATCAACTCTTTCTGCATACTTTTCAGAAGCAGATGCATTGTCAATCATTCTCAAGCCATCACGTAGCCATTGTATTGCGGAGCCTGCTACAAAAATACTGCCTTCTAGTGCATATTCTACTTTCCCATCGATTCCCCAAGCAATTGTTGTTAATAATCCATTTTCCGATGGTACTGCCTTTTCGCCTGTATTCATTAACATAAAGCAGCCTGTGCCGTATGTATTTTTCGCCATTCCCTTCTCATAGCAAGCCTGCCCAAACAATGCAGCGTGCTGATCCCCTGCAACTCCGGCAATTTGGACTCTTTCTCCAAAGAAATGATAATCAACGGTTTCCGCATACACTTCTGAAGAAGAACAAACTTCAGGTAACATAGATTTTGGAACGTCTAATATTTCCAATAACTCATCATCCCATTGTAAATCATAAATATTATACATAAGTGTTCTTGATGCATTTGTATAATCTGTCACATGCCTTGCACCACCGGAAAGCTTCCAGATTAACCACGAATCAATTGTGCCAAATAGTAATCGGCCTTCGTTTGCTTTTTGTCTTGCCCCTTCAACATGATCAAGGATCCACTTTACTTTTGTTCCTGAAAAATAAGGGTCAATTAATAAGCCTGTTTTTTTCCGAAATAGATCATTATAACCGTTTTCCTTTAATTTTTCACAAATATCAGATGTTTGTCTTGATTGCCACACAATGGCATTGTAAATAGGCATTCCTGTTTCTCTATCCCAAACAACTGCTGTCTCACGTTGGTTTGTAATTCCTATGCTCGCTATTTCCTTAGGAGATATATCTATTTTTGCTAATACTTCAGCGATCACCGCTAATACTGAACTCCATATTTCCAGAGCATTATGTTCAACCCAACCCGGCTGAGGGAAATATTGCGGAAATTCTCTTTGAGCGACATCGACGATATCTCCATTTTTATTAAATAATATGGCCCTTGTGCTTGTTGTCCCCTGATCTATAGAAAGAATATATTTCTTTTCCATGCTTACTCCTCCTCATCCCTATGATTTATCCCTTACATTACTTCTTGATTTTTTTATCAAATCCTTTAATTAAAAAAGAGACAGTTCTTATGTTAGTAGGTTTAAACCTTTGAAACATAAGCTGCCTCTTAAAAACTTATCTATTTTTCATTTACGCTCTGTACATATATTAAACATTTAATCCTGTAGTAATATTTAATCCCTCTTTTATGGATTTTAGCGTTACTTCATTTGACCATTCTGGTTTATCAGGATAAGCGAAAACTGAATTTGTTACAATTCCATCAAATTTCATTTCTCTTAATTTCCGATAGAGTGCTTCAAAGTTTACTTCCCCTTCACCAGGGTTCAAATGCTGATGAATCGTTACGTTTGCATTAGGAGGGTTCACAATATATCGTAAGCCAAATGCGGCTTTATGGTTAAGAGTATCGGCAATTAGAACATGTGCAAGTAAATCTCCTGCTTCCTCTAAATGCCTTTCTACATCGCCAATACCATCATCATAAAAGAAAGCATGTGCAACAGAATAAACTAGCTTAATCCAATCTTTATCTAGTGCACGAATCATCCGAATAGCTTCTGTATTCAACTCGATAAAATCGTTAGGATGCGATTGTAAATTAAGATTAATACCCTCTTTTTCAAATAGCGGCATTAACTCTTCCATTGATTTAACAAAAGCTGCTTCACTTTCGACCGGACGGCTTTTATCACCGGCAAATTCACTGTTCATTAAATCAACTCCTAATTCAGAAGTGATTTCAATACAGCGCTTCCAGTTTCTCACTGCTGCCTGACGTTCTTCTTCAATAGGTGAAGACCATTGTTGAACAGGAAGGACTGAAGAGATTTTCACGCCTGCATCTAAACAATATCTTTTTAAATCCCTAATAAGCTGCTTATCAACCTTTGGATATTCATAAAACCAAATAAAGTCTTTACGCGGTGATAGCTCTACATATTCATACCCTAATCTAGCAACTGCATCGATCGTATCTTTTAAATTTGTATTATCACGATAATGTGACGGATCATATGCTAAACGCAATGTAAACATCTCCTTTTTTGGCTATTTAAATTAAACTGTTTATAGATATCATCTTAATTTGCACAATCTAACTACTGATTTTAAGCCCCTTATTTGGCTCAACATCCCTTTTTTCAGTCCATAAAAAAGTGAAGAAACTAGCTATAAAGCCTAAAATACCTGTAAAATAGAAACCTGCAGAAATCCCAAACTCCGAATTAAGAACACCTGCTAGAAGTGGACCGGCAAACATACCAATCGCATATAAAGCCTGGTAGACTCCCATTGCTGTGGCTCGTTTATTAGGATCGATTGTTTCAATTGCCATACCTAATAACAAAGGAAAGATTAAACCAAGTGCAAACCCGTTAAAACCTTGGATCACCATCAACAACACCTTTGATTCGATAAATGGTGTTAGAAATGTAAAAAAGGCTGTTCCTAAAAACGCAATCTTTAAGGAATTCCATTTTCCTAGAAAAGGTATGATCAATTTTCCCATAAATAATGTAGCAATAGCATGAGGAATCATAAAAGAAAAGACAATATAGCTTATATCATCTGTAACATAGCCAATATCCACTACATATGCCGGGATAAATCCAAACATGGTTGTAAAGATAATGCTATGAGCTAGAATCGATAAGAAAGAGACTTTTAAAATCATAGGCTCATTCATAACCGCGATAAGATCTCTGAAACGAATAGGTTCTGTTTTAGCAACTTCTTTTGATTCAGGAATAAAAAGTGAAAGGATTGCTCCTAGAAAGCTTATACCCGCACCGATCCAGAAGGGTGCTTTCCATCCCCATTCACCTACAATAAAACCGCTTACAGTCATTCCTAAAAGCTGTGCTAATACGACAACAAAGGATATATTACTCATTGCTCGATGAACTTCTCTATCTGTAAAGTAGCTTGAGTATAACACTGTAAACACAACCCAGGTTGCTGCTGCAATCCCGGCAAGAGAACGGCTTAAAAGAACCCATCCCAAACTGTCTGTTACTGCAAAAACAAAGCAACTTACTGCTCCTATTACTAAACCAAAGACTATAAAAGGTTTTCTAAGCTTAATAAGATCTGAATAGATACCTATTGGTAACCTACATACAAATTGCATAAATCCATAGCTTCCAAGAACAATTCCTATGAAAATATATTCACTCCCCATTAACTCCATATAGGGAGTTAAAACAGGAAGGTAGATAAAATGCGGAAACCAAAAGGTAAACGAAGCAAATAGAAAGATCCAGTTATGATGAACGGAATTTAAATTATTCAAAGGATCACTCCGTCTTTTAATAGAAGGGTTTTAAAAGGAGCAGCCCTCTCATTAAATGAAATCGATTACTTCATTTTAGCCACTGCTCCTTACAACCGTTTACTCTATTACCAGCGTGCTGTTATCATCTTTTTACGTGTATAGAATTCAACACCATCTGTTCCATTTGCATGAAGGTCACCATAAAATGATTTCTTCCAGCCAGAGAATGGGAAGAACGCCATTGGTGCAGGGACACCTAAGTTAACCCCTAACATACCCGCATCAATTGTTTCACGGAATTGACGTACATTGCTTCCATTTGTTGTATAAATACACGCTCCGTTTGCAAAATCTGACTCATTTGTTAGAGCAATAGCTTCCTCTAATGTGTTCACACGAACAACCGATAACACTGGAGCAAAGATCTCTTCTTTCCAGATTGTCATTTCTGTATTTACATGATCAAAAATTGTAGGTCCTACAAAATAGCCATTGCCTGATGCCTCTGCATCTTTACGACCATCACGTACTAATGTAGCTCCTTCTTTTTCTCCAAGTTCAATGTATTTTTCTGTTCTTTCTTTATGTGTGTCACGAATAACAGGTCCTAGGAATACCCCTTCATCTAGGCCATTCCCAATTGTGATATTGTTGACTGCATCCACTAATTTTTCCATAAATGGATCTGCAACCTCTCCAACAGCAACAACAACTGCAGCAGCCATACATCTTTCTCCAGCTGAACCATAAGCTGCATTCATAATTTGGTTAACAGCAAGGTCCAGGTCTGCATCAGGCATAACAATTGAATGGTTTTTTGCACCAGCAAGTGCTTGAACACGTTTCCCGTGATTTGAAGCTGTTTTATAAACATATTCAGCAACTGGTTGAGATCCTACAAATGAAATTCCTTTTACCTGAGGGTGCTCAAGTAAACCATTTACAACATCATGTGCACCATGAACAATGTTTAAAACACCTTCTGGTAAACCAGCTTCTGTAAATAACTCTGCAAGACGATTCGCAAGCAATGGAGTACGCTCAGATGGCTTTAATACGAATGTGTTACCACAAGCGATTGCTAATGGGAACATCCAGCAAGGCACCATCATTGGGAAGTTAAATGGTGTAATTCCTCCAACTACACCAATTGGGTAACGATACATTCCGGATTCAACATTTGTCGCAATATCTGGAAGCTGTTTGCCCATCATTAAAGTAGGAGCACCAGCGGCAAACTCGACACATTCAATACCACGTTGAACTTCACCATATGCTTCGTTATAGCTCTTACCATTTTCCAGCGTTACTAAGCGAGCTAGTTCATCCCAATTCTCTACGAGCAATTGTTGATACTTAAAAAGAATTCTTGCTCTACGCGGAACAGCTGTCCTGCTCCATGTTTTAAAAGCTTCTGCTGCTACCTCTACTGCATGGTCTAGATCCTCACGGCTGGAAATAGGTACATGAGCAAGTGTTTCACCAGTTGCTGGATTTGGAACAACCTCTGTCTTACCAGAACTAGATTCAACCCATTTACCACCGATGTAGTTTTTCAAATTTTCCACTGTTACTGTGTTTGACATAATCCATTCTCCTCCCTTAAATACATCCTATTATTATGCTATTTAGCCTTTCTTATTACCTATTACTCTCTAAATTAAAGGCCAAAAAGCTTATTCACTAGTAAAGATAACAAAAATAACAATGTACTGAAATCGATTTCAATTACCTTTATAAAAATCATTCCCTACAAGACCCATTTTAAATGATGGAATTAAATTTGTAAACGCTTTTTCATTATTTTTATAAATTAATATTCCATCTACAAACTCAATAAATTCAATGTATTTTCATGTATCATATAAAATAACACCTATCTTTTCATTATTGATTTTCTTTTTAGGAATATGGGTTTAACAGAGATAGGTATTAGAAATCGATTTCAGTAGGGATTT
>DASQMK010000324.1:0-4854 GCA_035645575.1 Metabacillus sp. | reverse complement strand
ATACGATAAAAAAGGTGAATGTGAAATGCGATCAACCACATTTCCATTCACCTTTTTTTATTAACGACATTCTAGTTAACTAGATTTTAACCATTTAAAAAATCCAACTTTCCCCTGTCCCTCACAAGTGGCACATGCAACCAATCCTTGACCGTCACAGGTGATGCACGGTTTGTTACCTACAAGTCTAAACCCCTCACCAGAACAGTCTTTGCAATTGAAATGTTTACTACCATTACAGCTTTTACACTTCATATGATTGCCCTCCTGTTTCAATATTGGAGCTTTAATAAGATTCGTTTATGATCACTTATAAGGAAAAAACTTCAAGTATTAGTTTGTAAGATTTGCTCTCAATAAAAATATATTTCATCAGCAGAGGGCTTATGATTGTTTAAAAAATACAAAATCATAACCTTTCAATGACACATATTACATTTTATCTACAAATCGTGTCACGTTTTATTCGCCTTTATAGGTTGGCGGTCGCTTCTCTTTAAAAGCTTGTAAGCCTTCTTGCCTATCCTTTGTTGGAATCGTTAATTCATATGCTTTTCGCTCGATAGCCAGTCCAGTTTGTATATCAACTTCAATTCCTTTATCAATAGCGAATTTTGCCTGAGAAACAGCAATTGGAGCATTTTTGACAATTTGTTTGGCTAAATGAATGGCTTCTGCTTCAAGAGAATCCGCACTTACGACATCCTCTACTAAACCGATTTTCAGTGCTTCCTGTGCTGTTATTTTTCTCGCCGTGAAAATTAATTCCTTTGCTCTCCCCATTCCAATTAATCTTGGCAAACGTTGTGTTCCTCCAGCACCTGGAATTATACCAAGTGAAGTTTCAGTTAATCCAAAAATAGCATGATCTGAAGCAATTCTCACATCACATGCTAAGGCAAGCTCTGTTCCACCACCAAGTGCTGCGCCATTAATGGCAGCAATGACTGGCAGAGGCAATGACACAACATGTTCAATCATTTGCCGAATACAATCTAAGGTCTGTCTCACCTCTGCTTCATTCATTAAAGCTCGCTCTTTCAAATCTGCTCCAGCACAAAAAGCTTTCCTTCCTTGTCCGCTTATGATGACACATCGTAACGCTGAGTCCAATTTTATTTCGTGTAAGGTACTGTCAAGTTCACTTACCATTTGCATGGAAAGGGAGTTAGCTGCATTCGGTCGTGTTAAGGTAATTTTGGCGATATTTTCTGTTATTTTACTGAGTGAAGCAGCTTTTATCATATTCTAATCCCCCCTTAATTTTTTATATATTTTTCAATAAAATCTGTTGTCGTTTCCCCTTTATGGAAGGCAGGATGTGTGATCACATTCCTTAATAACGGGATATTTGTTTTGATTCCTTCTACCTTGTAGTTGGCAAGTGCTTGATCAAGCTTTATAAGTGCTTCCTCCCTACTAACTCCTTTTACAATGAGCTTTGCAATCATAGGATCATAAAATGGAGTTACGTTTGAATTGTCATGAACACCTAGCTCATGCCTGACCCCTTCTCCTTTTGGTAAACGAAGATTCGTTATCGTTCCAGGAGAAGGATAGAATGTGACGGGATCTTCTGCATAAATCCGTACTTCTATTGCATGACCATTACACTTTATCTCATTTTGGTCAAAGGGTAATGCTTCTCCTGATGCAATACGAAGCTGTTGTTCGATTAAATCAATTCCTGTCGTTTCTTCTGTCACAGGATGCTCCACCTGTAATCGTGTGTTCATTTCTAAAAAATAGAAATTTGCGTTTTCATCAACTAAATACTCAATCGTCCCAGCATTTTTATAACCGATGGCTTTAGCTGCTTGAATGGAAGCCTCCCCCATTTTTCTTCTCAGTTCATCATCAAGACATACTGATGGTGCTTCTTCTACTATTTTTTGATGCCTACGTTGAACCGAACATTCTCTTTCTCCTAAGTACACGGTATTACCAAAAGAATCTGCTAAAATTTGAATTTCAATATGTCGTGGGCTTTCAATATATTTTTCAAGATACATCTCTGCATTCCCAAAAAACGCCATTGCCCGCTTTTGATTCCCTTCAAAAGCATTAATCATTTCCTTATCAGACCTTACAATTTGCATACCGATTCCTCCACCACCTGCAGAGGCTTTTAACATCATTGGATAGCCAATTTTTCTTGCGAATTTCACAGCT
The DNA here is from genome assembly GCA_035645575.1 of Metabacillus sp. Classification (GTDB taxonomy): domain Bacteria; phylum Bacillota; class Bacilli; order Bacillales; family Bacillaceae; genus Metabacillus. The sequence goes on along the minus strand of DASQMK010000324.1, from coordinate 2,682 downwards.
TCACCCACGGTTGGAATAGGTGTTTGGATACCGGGTACAATCGGCAAGCCAGCTTGTTCCATGGCAATCCGAGCTTGAATTTTACTCCCCATAGATGAAATGACATCAGGAGAAGGCCCTATAAAGACAAGTCCCTCCTCCTCACACCTGCTAGCAAACTCAGGATTTTCGGATAGAAAGCCATAACCAGGGTGAATCGCTTCCGCTTCAGAGCCTTTCGCCAATTCTATAATCTTATCAATCTTCAAATAACTGTCTGTTACACGTGGTCCACCGATAAGATAGGCTTCATCAGCCAGCTTTGTATGTGGCGCATCTTGATCAGCCTCTGAATAAATTGCAACCGTCTTAATGTCTAGCCTCTTACATGTCCTTATAACTCGTACGGCAATTTCGCCGCGATTGGCTATTAGGATTTTCTTAAACATCTGGTACACCTCACTTTCTCTCCTCTATGGGCTAACACCCAATTTGTCGGGCAATTACCATTCGTTGAACCTCTGATGTCCCTTCACCAATTTCCAATAATTTCGCATCACGAAAAAAACGCTCCACCTGATATTCTTTCATGTATCCATATCCTCCATGAATTTGAATCGCTTGGTCACAAACCTTCATACACATTTCAGATGCAAATAATTTAGCCATGGCAGCTTCCTTTTTGAATAGCTTACCTTGGTCTTTAAGCCATGCAGCTTTATATACCATGTTCCTTGCTACCTCGATATTCATCGCCATATCAGCAAGCTTAAATTGAATGGCTTGGAATTTAGACAAGCTTTTTCCAAACTGCTTTCGTTCTTTAGCATATTGTAGCGACTTTTCATAAGCACCTTGTGCAATTCCAACAGCCATGGCAGCAATTCCTATTCTCCCGCCATCAAGTGTCGCTAAAAACTGCTTATACCCTTTTCCTTCTTCACCAAGTAAATTCTCCTTTGGAATCGTCACATCTTCTAAAATAAGCTCAGTTGTGTTCGATGCATTCAAGCCCATCTTTTCGTAAGTAGCATGAACAGTAAACCCGCTTGCATTTGTTGGTACTAAAAAGGCACTTATCCCGTTTGTTCCTTTCGATCGATCTGTCACAGCTGTAATGGCTAAGTGTTCTGCGAAGCTAGCATTTGTAATAAAACATTTGGAGCCAGAAATCACCCAGTGATCGTTTTTTAATGTGGCATTTGTTTGTGTCCCACCTGCATCAGAACCAGCATTTGGCTCTGTTAAACCAAATGCGCCAAGGTATTCACCTTTACATAGTGGAGTTAGATAGGTTTCTTTTTGCTTTTCTGTTCCAAATAAGTAGATAGGTGCTGCACCTAATGAAATATGAGCAGAATAAGTGATTCCTGTTGATGCACAAACTCTGCTTAATTCTTCTACTACAATCGCAAAGCAGGCTGTATCTGCCTCTGCTCCTCCATATTTCTCTGGAAAAGGTAAACCCATCATACCCAGGTCAGCTAATTTTCCAAAAACCTGTTTTGGAAATGCCCCGGTTTTATCTCTTTCATCTGCCCCTGGTGCAACCTCGGCGTCAGCAAAATCACGTATTAGCTTCCGAATCATCTCTTGTTCCTTCGTTAATTGAAAATCCATCCTCTCAAACCCTTTCATTCTAGATGTCTATCATATTTTTTTATACAGGGTGCACAGGGTGCTTTTTGTCTGAAAAGATTATATACTTTGACATATACGCTTCAAAACGGACAAGCAATTCATTTCTTAATGAATTCGCTGGAATGACCCCATCTATAATCATTTCAGATGCTAATCGATAAATATCAATGTCTTCTCGATATTCCTCGCGCTTTTGTTGAATAAACTGAGCACGTTCTTCAACTGGAAGCTCAGCAATCTTATTTGCATAAACAGCATTAACAGCTGCTTCTGGTCCCATAACGGCAATTGATGCAGTTGGCAGAGCTAAACAACAATCGGGTTCAAACGCCGGACCTGCCATTGCATATAAGCCCGCACCATATGCCTTTCTGACAATAATCGATATCTTAGGTACAGTAGCCTCTGCCATGCTTGAAATCATCTTAGCTCCATGGCGAATAATACCCGCTCTCTCAACTTTTGTTCCTATCATAAAACCCGGTATATCCGCTAAAAATAGCAACGGAATATGAAAGGCATCACATAGGGAAATAAATTTTGCAGCCTTATCGGCTGAGTCATGAAAAAGCACCCCGCCCTTAACTCGAGGCTGATTGGCAATGATGCCAATCGATTGGCCATTGATGCGGCAAAGTCCTGTAATAAGCTCTTGAGCAAATAATGGTTTGATTTCAAAAAATGACTCCTCATCAACGATTCTCTCTATAAGGTCGTACATATTAAAAGGTGCATTTTGATTCGTTGGAATGATCTCTTCGACTGTTTGTTCAAATGACTTAGGAGGCAATGCGTCAACTATTGGTGGTTTTTCTTGATAACTTGCAGGAAAGTATGAGAGGTATTGACGTGCAAGCGTAATAGCTTCATCCTCTGTTTTTGCCAAAATATCGCCACAACCTGATATAGAGCAATGCATTTTTGCGCCCCCCATTTCTTCTAAGGAGACTTTTTCACCAATGACCATTTCAGCCATTCGCGGTGAGCCAAGATACATGGAGGCATTCCCCTCCACCATAATGACAACATCACAAAAAGCAGGAATATACGCACCACCAGCAG
>DASQMK010000323.1:0-2770 GCA_035645575.1 Metabacillus sp. | reverse complement strand
TAGCTTTAGGTTCTCTTCGTATGCTAAACCTTGCTCTTCACCTTGGCGCAGCATGCTGCAAATACGCGCATGAGCATATTGGGCATAGTATACTGGGTTTTCATTTGATTTAGAAACAGCTAAATCAAGGTCAAAATCCATATGAGTATCAGCGCTTCTCATCGCGAAGAAATAGCGCACTGCATCAAGACCCACTTCTTCAATTAGGTCTCTCATTGTAACAGCTTTTCCTGTACGTTTACTCATTTTCATCTTCTCACCGTTTTTGTAAAGGTGAACAAGTTGAATGATTTCTACTTCAAGTGTTTCTTTGCTATAGCCTAACGCTTCAATCGCTGCTTTCATACGAGGAATATAGCCATGGTGGTCTGCTCCCCATACGTTAATCAGTTTTGTAAAGCCACGGTCAAGCTTGTCCTTGTGGTACGCAATATCAGGTGTTAAATATGTGTATGAACCGTCATTTTTAATGAGTACACGGTCCTTGTCATCACCAAATGTTGTCGAGCGGAACCAAGTCGCCCCATCTTCTTCATAGATATAGCCTTTTTCTTTTAACGCTGCAAGAGCATTATCGATTTTTCCATTATGGTAAAGAGATGTTTCAGAATACCATACATCAAATGGTACGCGGAATTCCTCTAAATCTGCCTTTAATTTTGCCATTTCATATTTTAAGCCGTACTCTCTAAAAAATGACAGACGCTCATCACTTGATTGGTTAACAAACTTGTCGCCAAACTCTTCAGCAAGCTTTTTCCCGATGCCGACGATGTCTTCACCATGATAGCCGTCCTCCGGCATGTCAGCATCCTGACCTAATGCTTGAAAATAACGCGCTTCAACAGATAACGCTAGGTTATTGATTTGGTTTCCTGCATCATTGATGTAATATTCACGTGATACGTCATAGCCTGCTTTAGCTAATACATTACATAGTGAATCACCTACAGCCGCTCCACGTGCATGACCTAGGTGAAGATCACCAGTTGGGTTTGCCGAAACGAACTCTACTTGGACTTTTTCATTATTCCCAATATTTGTCTCACCGTAGCTCTCACCAGCTTTTAAGATCGTTGGAATAAGGTCTGTTAAGTAGCTATTATTCATGTGGAAATTGATAAAACCCGGACCTGCGATTTCAATTTTATCAATGGATCCTTTTTGTTTATCAAAATTCGCAACAATTTCATCTGCGATCATACGAGGAGCTTTTTTCGCCACACGTGCAAGCTGCATCGCCATGTTTGTTGAATAATCTCCGTGTGCTTTTTCCTTTGGAATTTCTAATAACACTTCAGGAATTTGTGCTTCTTCTGCTAAACCAGCTTTTAAAACCGCTGCTTTGATTTCTTCTTTTAACCGTTCTTTTACTTGCTCAACGATATTCATTTTTTATCCTCCTTGTATGTCATCATTAGCTTATGTACATGTTTCTCATTTTCGTCTATTTGCAAATCATATAAAATAACGAGCCTATCTTCAAGCTCTGTTTTATCTATTGTTAATGAGTTCGTATTAATTTCAAGCTGAAGCTTTCCAAATGGTGTGGCATAATCTGTGATGGTTTTTTGCCCTTGAATAAAACGCTGCTTCATCGCAACAGCTCCAGAGCGCATGATCATGATTTCTTCAGGCCCAATTTTCACTGTCGTTTTAACAGAACCAAGCTCGTGCTCTTCATCATAACGAAGATAAACTTTGTTTCCTTTTAAAAATCGCTCACCGGTAGTGTGAACTTCAATTGTATCTTTGTCATGTTCATGCTCTTTGCGGATTTCTGATAACACATGGATTTGAATAGGCGTGCTTTCTGACATGTAGACACTCCCTTTCCATCATTCTCCTTTAACTTTAATAGTATAAAGAACCAAATGCAACTGTGCAAGAGAGAACTTTTTAGAAGTTGAACTTTGGCTTGTGGTCCGGGGGTTTTATTTGCGATGTTGGATTTCTATTTGCTTTTCCGGGGATTTATTTGCGATTCTTCAATTTAAGACAAAAGCGGCTAACCCTACCCTAGGATTAGCCGCTTTTCCACGATTATTTTCCGATAAATTGTTGAGTCCAGTAGTTACCTTCTGCTACATGGCCCACACCGATATGAGTGAAGTTAGAGCTTAGGATGTTTTGACGATGTCCTGAGCTATTCATCCACGCATTGACTACTTCTTGTGGTGTGCGTTGGCCTTTGGCAATGTTTTCTCCAGCCGTTTTGTAGGAAATGCCAAACTGCTTCATCATATCAAATGGTGAACCATATGTTGGACTTGTGTGTGAAAAATAATTGTTTTTTTGCATATCACTTGATTTTTCACGTGCAACTTTGCTTAATTCAAGATCTACTTTTAATGCTGGTAGTCCCTGTTTTGCACGCTCTTGGTTTGTTAAATCAACAACTTGTTGCTCATACTCGCTTAATTGGTAGCTTGCTTGCTCTTTTGTTTCTTCTGTTTGAGCTTGTTGTTGTTGAGCAGGCTGTTGAGGAGCTGGTTGTTCAGCTGCTGGCTGCTCAGTGTGTGTTTGTTCCTCTTTCGGTGTTTCTACTTCTGTATGATTAGTAGATTGTTGAAGCTGAAAGTTACTTAAATATTTTTTGATCCATTCATCGATTTGCTCACGGTCAAGATTACCTGATTGGTAATAATAGACTTGCGCTTGTGTTGTGTTTGATGCAGCGTCTGCTTTTTCGGCGATTGGATTTGCCATTAAAAGGGCCGCACCTGCTACGACTGACAAAATCATTTTTTTCTTCATGGTCTGTCATCCT
>DASQMK010000322.1:0-10695 GCA_035645575.1 Metabacillus sp. | reverse complement strand
GAGATATTTTCTCATTAGCTACGCAATGTTGCAGCGGGGATAGCAGGGGAATGGAAACATTATTCTATGAATTAATCCAAAATGGTGTTCCAATGGATGTAGATGCTCCAACAGTAACAGGAACAAGCTGGAGTGAACGTTTAACAAAAACTGAAAATCTGCCAGCGTCGAATGTAAAAGAAAATCCAGTGATTCTATCCAAGCCAAGACGACCTTTTAGTGGTGTCGATGTTCTAACAGGCAATTTCTTCGAAAGTGCTATCGTAAAAATTAGTGGGATGGCAACACCACAATTGGATCAATTTGATAAAAAGGCAGCATTTGTCCTTTATTATGAGAATGAAGACGAGGCCAATCACGGATTATTAGACACTCAACTTTTACCTAAATTAAGGGAAAATAGATCTTTTAGTCATGAAAATTTGTTAGGTCTCTTAAAAGTTAATGCTCCTGACCAATATGATCAATTAAAAGCAAATGACTATAATTCTCTATTTGATAAGTTAGTAGAAAAAAGCATCTTAAAAATTGCGGTCATTGTTTCAGGGCAAGGTCCAGAGGCCTTTGGAATGCCCGAAATGTTTACACCGATGCAACATATTAATGCGAATCGAAAGCTGCAACGAATTGCTGCATTAATTAGCGACGGCAGATATTCAGGTGTCTCATATGGAGCTGCAATCGGTCACATGACTCCTGAAGCGATAAATGGGGGTGGAATTGGATATCTTCAAACAGGAGACTTGTTATATTTGGATCTAAGAGGAAGAGAAATTAACTTTCTCGATCAAAACTCTCTCCAAAATGGTACGATCAAGTTTGAGTTCAGTCATATTAAAGAAGAAAGAAAAGCATTAGTGACTGAAAGATTATCATCGCTGAAAAAACGTCAGCGAAAAGTAGCAGCAAGTAATCGATTAGTTGATCACACCGATGCAGCATATGGAGTGGTATCTTCGATAATTAAGGAAGAAGCGGAACTTGATTATAAAACGGATATCGTAAAGTATGAACAGAAACAGGTAAGTGAAAAGTAAGGGTTTATAAAAACAAATGGAGGGGTGTACTAGAAAAAAGTACCCCTCTATCTAGAAAATAAAAAAATAGGAGAAGATTTCAATGAAACTTACATCTTTTTTATATGAATCTAAAGAATACATTGGTGTTTTACAAGGAGATCGAATGATCAACTTAACCATTCTAAACAATCTCTATAAAAAGCAACATTTAGTAGATTCCACGATTCCTAATAATTTAGAACAGTTTATTGAAAATCATATAACACTCATTCCTTATGCAGAAAAACTTCTTGAGTATTTTGAAGAGAACAGTATAGAGGATCAAGGGATCACATGTTCCTTATCAGAGGTAGATATTTTGGCGCCGCTTACAAAACCTGAAAAAATTATTTGTGTAGGCTTAAATTATCTTGATCACTGTAAAGAAACAGGGATGGAACCCCCAGCAGCTCCAGTGATATTTTCGAAATACGCGAATGCCATTATTGGCCACAAAGATGATATTGAGTGCCCTGTAAATTCAAATCAAGTAGATTTTGAAGCAGAATTGGTTGTCGTCATTGGAAAAGAAGCAAAATGGATTTCCGAGGAAGAGGCTGAGGATTATATCTTTGGATATACCATTATGAATGATGTTAGTGCTAGAGACATTCAATTTGCGGATGGTCAGTGGGTTCGCGGAAAATCACCTGACACGTTTGCTCCAATTGGACCAGTAATTGTAACAAAGGATCAAATAGAAAACCCGCATCAATTAGATATTTCCCTCACTCTAAACGGAGAAATCATGCAACAGTCAAATACGAAAAATTTAATACACACGATTCCAACAATAATTTCATATCTATCGCAATCAATGACATTAAAACCAGGCGATATTATTGCAACAGGTACTCCCCCTGGAGTTGGTATGGGAAGAGATCCAAAAGTATGGTTGAACAAAGGGGATGAGCTATCAATCACAATTGAACACATTGGAACTCTTACAAACTATGTTAAAAAACCGACTGCTCCAGAAAAAAATTCCAACAAGGAAAGTCTACTCTCAAATTAATCTTCAATATGAATCTTTAAGATAAAATCAATAGTTTATATGGAGAGGCGAAGCAGATATCTACTCCGATTTTCAACCAAGCCTCTTTATCCTTATAAAGGTTTTGATACAGTAAAATATCTATAGAAAGGTAAAACGGTGGTGGCTATTTTTCTCCTAAACAATATTCATAGCTTGATAAATTGAAAGCGCTTCCTAACGGATGAAGCAATTAGTTAATAAATGAGCCGCCAATAATGAGAAATGGTTAAAACAAAAACACGATTCATCAATAACATTTCTTTCATTAAATGCACTTCAAAATTTTAAATTGGAGAGTGAAAGTATGAAGATAAAGAAATCAATTGATAAAGTTCCAGGTGGACTTATGGTTGTACCACTTCTCGCAGGTGCTCTTTTAAATACGATAGACCAGCTTCATATTCCATTTATTATGGATTTTTTAAAGATGCTCGGAGTTGCTCCCAATGAAGAAGGAAATTATGAATTTATGAAAATAGGAGGCTTTAGCCAGGCGTTATTTAAGGACGGAGCGTTAACATTATGTGCCTTATTCCTATTTTGTGCAGGAAGTCAAATGAATCTCCGCATCGGAGGAAAAGCGCTAAAAAAAGGAGTTATTTTAACCTCCTCAAAGTATTTAGCGGGAATTACAGTTGGCTTTATATGGGGATTTCTTTCAGATCCAGTGAATGGATTCCTTGGCTTATCAACAATGGCGATTATCGCAGCCATGACCAATGGGAATGGTGGAATGTACGCTGCTTTAACAGGACAATATGGAAATCGTTCAGATGTAGGGGCTACAGCCGTTCTTTCAATTAATGACGGACCATTTTTTACCTTGATGGCTCTTGGAATGATGGGGGCAAACTTTCCATTAATTGCATTTATAGCCGTCCTTCTTCCGATTCTTATTGGAATGATACTAGGAAATCTTGATGGCGATATACGCAACTTTTTATCTGCTGGTGAAACGCTAGTTATTCCTTTTTTTGCCTTTGCATTAGGGGCAGGAATGAACCTGTCAAATTTCTTTAATCCCGAAGTAGTTGGTGCCGGTATTGTTCTTGCATTAATGACGGTTATTTTCTCAGGAGGTTTAATGGCACTAGCATTTAAATTATTTCGTGAAAAAAGCATTATTGCGCCTTGGGCTGAAGCTTCAACTGCGGGAAATGCAGTGGCTACGCCAGCTGCGATCGCCTCAGCAGCAACTGTTGCAAGCGGAACTGGATTAATGACGGCAGCAGATGCGCAAGTCTATCAAAATATCGCTAGCGTAGCGACAGCTCAAATCTCTATTGCTTCAATCTCTACAGCCTTGCTGGTTCCAATTGCTGTGATTTTAGCAGACAAATATCAAAAGAAGAAGGGGATTGATGGAAAGAAAGAGTATTATAAGCAAGAAAGTGTGATTACTGAAAATAATATCAATCTTAAGTAACTCAACAATTAGGATTTTCATAAAAAATAGATTTATTTTAAAAAGGAAAGGCAGGTTTAAAGATGGATTATTCTTTTGAAGGATATCGAAGAAGTGATGGATCTGTTGGAATAAGAAATTATATCGGTGTTATATCTTCTGTTGTGTGCTCAAGTGTTGTGACGAAAGAAATTTCAGAAAAGGTGCCTGGTGCGATTCCAATTGTCCACACAAACGGTTGTGCTCAGCTAGGAGACGATTTTAAAGTAACGAAAAATATGCTAGTTGGTGTTTCAACAAATCCTAATCTTTATTCTGCCCTACTTGTTGGTCTAGGTTGTGAAACAAATCAAATTAGCGGATTACTAGAGAGCATTCCTGAGGCAAAGCCAATTAAAGGAATTGGTATCCAACAATTATCCGGTGGAGATAACACGATAAAAAAAGGAGTCCAAATCGCTGAAGAATGGGAAAATGATATTGCTAAGATAAAAAGAGAGCGCTTTCCCATTTCCTCTTTAAACGTAGGGATTATAACTATCGATATTGATGAAGAAACATTGCAAACAGTTGCTCCAGTAATAGAAGGCGTTGTAGATCTTTTAGTTGTAAATGATGCAACCGTTATGATGGGTCTTTCTCAAACATTGGAGCCTGCAGGTCAATTACTTTCTGAACGTGCTCCAAGAGAAGAGGTAAAAAATAAATTAAAAAAAATTGGTGAAGGCTTACAGCGAAAACGTTGGAAAAAAGTAACGAAAGATCCTGTTCCTGTTCGCAAATTTTCAATTGAAGAAAAAGCTCTAGCCACCCTTGAATCAAGACTTACAGGGACAAAACAAATCAAGAGTTTGCTTACTTATAATGAAAAGCCTGATGAAAATGGCTTACATTTGTTAGCGGTTCCAAGTAATATTGTAGAAGCTTTATCAATGATGGCCTCTAGCGGTTGCAATATTGTGATGGTTGTTAGTAGCCGAGGTATTCTAACGGGATCCATTGCTTTGCCAAGTATGACGATTACACCAGGAAAATCATCTAACTCTTTTGATGAACTTACTGACTACACAGTTTCAAATGAAGATGCATCGATTCAAGTACAAAAAGTAGTAGAGTCACTGCTGGCTATTTGCTCAGGAAAGCAAACAAGTATAGAAAAATTGGAACTTGGTGAATTCTCTATACCCCATGTAGGAACGACATTTTAATATAGGGAAATGTAAAAACTTATTGTTTATTTTAAAAGCACTTTGTTTATTGTAACGGAAGGTGTGAGAATCCTGCGTGGGAGTGTCAAAGGGGAGACCCCGAGTCGCATGCGCCAAGGAGGCTCCCGAACTGCCTTCGGAAAGCGTACACCTGTAGCAGAAATCAACAACTACGTATAATAGAGCCGAATTTAGTGAAAGGGGAAGTGTAATGAAGAAATCATATAATGCGATTAAAATAGACAAAAAAGATAATGTTGCAGTAGCTCTTAAGAAAATTGAAGCAGATGAAGAGCTTTCTATTCAGGGAGAAAATGAGGAAATAAAAGTAAAGACGGAGATTCCATTTGGTCATAAAATAGCGACTGCTTTTATTCCTAAAGACGGAAAAATTATCAAGTACGGAGAATGCATGGGAATGTCAACAGAAGACATTCAACCAGGTGACCATGTCCATGTTTTCAATGTCAGAGGTTTAAAAGAAGAAGAACGTTTAACCTCTCTTAAGGAGCAACATCATAATTAATATGTAGATATAAAAAACAATCAGATTAGAAGGCTGATAGACAAGAGATCTCATAACATTTGCAAAGGAAGGTAATTTGATGAAAACATTCCAAGGATATCGGAGAGCCAATGGAAGCATCGGTATAAGAAACCATGTCATTGTCATCAATACGATTGGCGAACTAGCCAGTTTTACGAAAAAACTAGCACAGCTTGTCCCCGGAGTTGTTCCTGTCGTACAACAAGGCGGCCGAGCACAGTATCCAGAGGATCTTAAACAAACAGTTCGTACACTTAAAGGAACCGCTGGACATCCAAATGTAAGCGCAGCTTTATTTATAGGAATGGGTCAAGATGATCCGGCAGAAGAAATTGTGCAAGTTTTAAAAAAAGAAGGTCATCATGTTCATGCGATTCAATTCAATAAGGATCAGTCAGTAACAGAGGTTCTTAATGAAGGGAAACGGTGGCTGGAAGAAGCTGTTAAGCGAAGTGAAAATGAAAAAACGGAAATAGCAGATGTATCTGAATTAACCATCGGTCTTGAGTGTGGTGGATCAGATGCTTGGTCGGGAGTTACGGCAAATCCAGCAATAGGGGTTTGTTCGGATTCGATTGTACATGATGGTGGAACGAGTATATTAGCAGAAACGACTGAAGCAATAGGGGCTGAACATATTTTAGCTAATCGTGCGGTTAGTCCTGAAGTAGGAGAGAGCTTTCTTAAGATTGTAAAGGATTATGAAGAAAGAATAAAGGATACTGGTGAAGATATAAGATCTGCTAATCCTACACCAGGAAATATGGCAGGTGGGTTAACAACGTTAGAGGAAAAATCATTAGGGTGTATTAAAAAAGGCGGAAATTCACCCTTAATAGAAGTTGTCAACTACGCTGCAGCACCAACAAAAAAAGGGTTTATCTTTATGGACACACCTGGCTATGATGTTGAATCTGTAGCAGGGTTAGCTGCAGGTGGAGCACAAATTGTTTTATTCTCAACAGGAAAAGGTTCTCCAACTGGATCACCTATCGTTCCTGTTATAAAAATCGGAACAAACCCAAAAGTATATGAAATCATGTCAGAACATATTGATGTAAATGCCGGAAAAATCATCGAAGGAACAAATACGATAGAGGAGATAGGAGAAGAAATCTACGAAAAAATACTTAGTACAGCAAACGGCTCCTTAACAGCAGCTGAAAAACATAAAAATCAAGAGTTTGCCATTTGGAGATTAGCAGAGACCATTTAACAGGGAATTTGTCTATTTATAAGGCAATCTTAATTTAAACGTCTATTAAAAAAGAAGGGATGGTATATTCCTTCTTTTTTTATGTATTCAGGCTATAACTCCGCACTAAGATAGAAGAAAGGTTCAGTTGGCCTATCCAAGGCTGGATGTAAGTTCTTTCATTCGAAAGGTTAAGATTTTCTTCCTTCAGTCTATTTTTCGTTTAAACAGTTCTTAAAGAGGATCCATCGTTATCCCTCTTATTGAATGGAAATTTATATTAATAAGTAATAAGCTATACTTAACTAACAAAAAAGGTTGGAGTAGGAAAACTTTGAAAAGTAAAAGTTCAAAGAAGAAAGAAAAGAGATAGAAAAAGAGGTGTTTTTAAAATGAAGTATCGATTCCGCATTGGAGAGGTGGCCAAACTATTTAAGCTCTCTACCCCGACACTTCGTTACTATGATGAAATCGGGATATTTCAACCTAAATATACAGATCCTGACAGCCAATATCGTTACTATACGATTGACCAATTTGTCTTACTTGATACAATCATCTACCTGAAGAAAAATGGATTTTCTATTAAAGATATCCAGCAACATTTAGAGAAGCGCACCCCTGAGAATACAATAGAGCTTTTAAAACGGAAGCTTAATGAAGTAGAGGAAGAGATGAAGAGGTTGAAGAAGGTCTCTGAAAAGATCCAAGGGAAAATTGCAACAATCGAAGAGGGGCTATCTCTTCGTGCTAACCCATCGTTTATGTATCGTTGGTTTCCAAAACGTGCGATTTCTTATTTTTACAACGATGCACCCGTCGATCTGATCGAAGAAACTGAGGCATTGTATCTAAAGGACTTAGAAAAATCCCCTTCAGCTGTAGGTAATTATGATGGCCTATTTTCAGGCGATTTTGGAACGATCGTTGAAGTCGATAGTCTTCATCATGAAGGGCCTGTGAAATATCGAGCTGTCTTTGAATTACTTCATCATAAGAAAGAAGATTTAAAAACTTCGTATTTGGATGAGGGGATGTATGCATGTTATCCACACCATGGTGCGTATGAAACAATTAAATCCAGCTATATCTATGTCTTAGATCGTCTGCAGCAAGATGGCTATCATATAGCTGGAGCTCCACTTGAAATAGCAATGCTCGATGAGTCTGTCATCAAGGATGAAAAAGCCTATATAACCTGGATACAGATTCCTGTTGATGAAAAGAGTTGACCTTCAAGTAACTTGAAGGTTTATACTTCCTCTTGTAACTAAATGCAGGAGGAATAACAAATGAATGGAACACATGAAAACTTAAAACATCAATCAGTTAAAAAAGTATTTTTGCAATATTTCTTTCCATCGTTAATAGGGATGATGCTGATGTCGGTAAATATCCTGATCGACGGAGTATTTGTCGGTAACGGGGTAGGAGCGGAGGGTCTTGCTGGCGTTAATCTGGCCATGCCGGTGTTCTCGTTAATTTTTTCGATTTCGCTATGGATTGGAATAGGTGGCGGAACGATATATTCCATCTATATCGGTGGGGAAGATGTTGCTAAAGCAAGAAGTGTGTTTTCACTGGCTCTTGCCAGTGCACTGGTGCTTATGATCGTCGTCGGAGTTATCGGTTATTTTAACATAGAGGCCATTGCCCATTTACTTGGAGCCAACACCGATACTTTTTCACATACCGTCGAATACTTGACGATTCTATTTCTACTCGGTTGGCTGATCGCTCTACAACAGCTACTCAGCATCTTTGTCCGCAATGACGGTAGCCCAACCTTGTCAATGGTCGCCCTTGGAATGACCGCAATCGTCAATATCGGCTTAAACTACTATATGATATTTATCTTGCAGCTAGGTGTCTTTGGAGCGGGGCTTGCTACTGCGCTCGCAAGTTTAGGAGGATTATTCGTTCTCTTGTTCCATTCTTTAAAAAAGAATTCAAATTTACGGAAGCCTTCTTTTAAATGGTCATGGGGCATGCTAAGAGATATTTTCAAGATTGGATTTCCAAGCTTCCTTGCAGAAGGAGGAACCCTTGTTTTTGTTGCAGGCTACAACCTGGCGATAGTCGGCTTGCTTGGTACAGAAGGAGTTGCAGCATTTTCAGTTGTGAATTATTTGCATGGCTTCATGTTCCTTTCGTTCTTTGGCATTGAGTCAGCACTACAACCTATGATCAGCTATTATCACGGTGCAAAAGAAAAAGTTCGAATCAAAGAGAGTGTGAAGATTGGTGAGAGGGCATCATTCATGCTTGGAGGAATCCTGCTCTTTATCGGACTACTTGCTGCTCCAGTACTCGTTTCGCTATTCGGACTGGAATCAGAAGAGATTCGGAAATTAGCTGTTGAGGGAATTCGGTTATTTTTCGTTGGTTACTTGTTCCTTGGATTTAATTTCGTGTACATGACCTATTTTCAGTCCATCGGTAAAATTCGTCCATCGATGATCATCATTCTTTTAAGAAGCTTTGTTCTTATCCTAGTCCTGCTATGGCTGCTGCCAAAATTCATGGGCATCGCTGGTGTCTGGCTTGCAGTCCCGATTGCAGAAATGCTCGTTGCGTTGCTGCTTGTCTATTTCACGAGAAAACATGTGATAAGCCAAAAACAAGTAATCAGTCAAACTTTATAAAGAAGTTTATATGATGTTGGATTATTTATTATATTCTATAGGCGCTATTGTGTAAGAATAAAAGGACCAATCATTTTAGGTTTATCTAAAAAGATTGGTCCTTCTATATCAACCGTTTCGTTTAACTAACTAAATATAACGTAACCATACTCTTACTAACTATAATTATATTTAGTAGAAAAAGTACTAATTTTAGTCTTGAATTAATCAACTTAGATATATTTTTTCCAAAAAACTGCTTCCGATAGATATGAAAATAGAAAGGGTATTATCAATACCAAATTGTCATTTCTTATATTACTTTTGTAGCCACTCCCATTTTATGCCATAATAAACCAAGCAAGGAGTGAATCACATGCAAAAAATTATGATTGTTGAGGATGATCCTAAAATTGCAGATCATCTGAAAAAACATATTGAAAAATACGGATATGAAGAAGAAACCGACTTTGGGAATAAGCCATGAATTTGAAATAAATATAAGAGGTAATAAAACACGAACTGCCAAAACAAGAGCAAACTTTAGCTTGTTCCTGCCCGCAACACTAAAAAGTTTATATAACTTCCGCGACAGCCGGTTGCTGGACCGCCACTTAAGCATTGGATCGTTATCCTTCTTGTGTCTAGGGTATGATAAAATATAGTATTTGACTCAGATTGAGTAGGTGATGTATTGGGATTTGGAATGAGAAATACTAGGTTGCTTCCATTGTTTAATTCGATCGTAACTTCTAATTCACATGAATCAATATTAGATTGAAAATCATTTAAATTGATTTGACCAATGATTTCTACAGGTTCACCGCTTTCGAAAACCGTGAACTCATCGCCTCCGCAAGGAAGAGAATAATTACCACTTTGAGCTGGAAGATTCCCTCCAAATTCTTCATTTTGAACAAAAACAGGACAGTCACAATTTAGATTAGTATTTGAACCTCTTAAGAAAATTTGTGAATTCCAAAACCCCCTACATCGAGTCGCCCCGATTCCTCCTTGGCATTGAAGGGTGATTCTTCTTACCATCTGGCTGTAAAACTGTGCAGAACTTTGTTCAAATGTGCTGGTCGACGTATTTGGATTTGGTACGGTAAGCACTATAGTGCTTCCATCGTCTAATTCCACGGTAACAGTTAGTTCACACAGATTTTCATTAATATTAGATTCAAACTGCCTTATTTCCATAAACATTTCAGTTGGGACATTACTGTCAAAAATTTTAAATGGCTCACTTCCACAAAATAAACTGAAATTGCCACCAATCCCTTGTACGAAGTTTACAGGACATGGACAGTCTGTTCGAGGACCCGGTGCTGCAGGTCCTGGTGGTCCTTGAAGCCCTTGTGGTCCCGCAGGTCCTGGTTCTCCTTGTGGCCCACGAGGGCCAGAAGGACAAGAAGGTGGGCATTCAGTTTCACTAACCGTCGGACAACATCCATTAAGTTTCATTCTAGCTATTTTGTTCCTTCTCGACATTCTTTCACCCCATTATTTCTTATTTTTATTAATATACGTTTTTAAAAAAATTGTGGTTCCACTAAAGCCTAGACGCGTTTGAGATCCATTTAACTCTTCTGTTCCATTCTTGTTGAGATCACCTACAA
>DASQMK010000321.1:0-10264 GCA_035645575.1 Metabacillus sp. | reverse complement strand
CGTTTTTAACAAATTCATCAATGTTTTTTGTTGCAAGCTCTTGGAATAAAAACTCATTTCCTAATCTGCGCGGCGTATCTCCTGAGTTTTTCTCTTTGTTACCAAGAATCGCAAATTTCACTCCTGCTTCATTTAAAAGCTTTGCAAAAGATAAAGCAATCTTTTGGCTTCTGTTATCATAAGATCCCATCGAGCCAACCCAGAATAAGTATTCAAACTCTTCCCCTTCTTTGTTCATTTCCTTGACTGTAGGAATATGAACATCTTCGCGAGCTTCGCGCCATGTTTCTCGTTCCTTACGGTTAAGGCCCCACGGATTTCCTTGGCGCTCAATATTCGTCATGGCACGCTGAGCATCCGCGTCCATTTTTCCTTCTGTTAAAACAAGATAGCGGCGCATATCGATGATTTTATCGACATGCTCATTCATGACAGGACATTGATCCTCACAGTTACGGCAGGTTGTACAAGCCCAAATCTCTTCTTCTGTAATGACATCTCCAATTAAGGATGCGTTATAACCTGTAGCTGTAGCTGCTGACTCCTGTGCCCCAGAGCTCGCTGCCATCACCGCAATTTGATTTCCCTTAGTGTTACTGAATGCAACTGCAGGTACCCAAGGTTGCTTTTGCGTTACAGCTGCACCTGTAAAGGTTAAATGATCTCTAAGCTTAATAATCAAATCCATAGGTGATAACATTTTTCCTGTGCCTGTTGCCGGGCACATATTTGTACAGCGCCCACATTCCACACATGCATATAAATCAATTAACTGCGGTTGTGTAAATTCTTCAATTTTCCCGACACCAAAGGTTTCTTGTGTTTCATCTTCAAAATCAATTTTTTCAAGCTTCCCTGGATTTGACGTTCGATTAAAATAGACATTCGCCGGTCCTGCAATTAAATGTGCATGCTTTGATTGGGGAACATAAACTAAGAAGGTTAATAAAAATAGTAAATGAACCCACCATGCAATATAAAACATCACAATAGATCCTGTTTCCCCTACAAAACCTAATAGGAATGCAAAGGAAGACGCTAGCGGTTCAGACCAGGTCAGATCATGACCATGCCAAATAATTCCCATTCCATTTCCCAGTAATACTGACAGCATAAGCCCGCCGATAAAAAGCAGGACAAGCCCGGATTTAAAGCCTCTTTTTAAACGAACAAGTTTTTCAATATAACGGCGATGAAACGCCCATACTACGGCCACTAAAATCATAAATGTGACGATTTCCTGGAAAAACGTAAAAGCTGGATACAGCGGCCCAAGCGGAAGATGTGCCCCTGGGATAAGCCCCTTTATAATAAAGTCGATCGCACCAAATTGCACGAGAATAAAACCATAGAAAAACATAACATGAATGATACCGCTCTTTTTATCCTTCAAAAGCTTTTTCTGGCCAAATACATTGACCCATATTTTTTCAAGTCGTTCTTTTACTTTGCCATCGAATTCAACCTTTTTTCCAAGCTTAATATACGCCATTCTTGTACGTATTAAGTAGACAAAAAGATGAACTGCGTAAGCGGTTACAATTAAAAATGCTAGGAAATTCACCCATAGTAATGCATTCACTTTTCTCTCCCCCAATCTCCCATTTGTCGCGGTCTATGCCTTTTCCCCTTTTAAAAGACATCAGTTTATACTCTTATCATAATAAATGAATGAGCATTCAGTCAATGCTTTTGTTCGTTTTGTACAATGTATTCGTTTCTTTAGGAAATATGCTGCGTGCATATGAAATACTTGATCAACCTAGGGAAAAAAGCCAAATTAGAATAGAAGGCGTTTTTTGCCTCAGTCCCAAATTGGCTAGGTGCGCAAACAATCACTTAACTGCTGCATTTCTTCTTTAAATAATTCTATGGTAGTAGAAAGACACATATTAGGTTCGAGGCTGATTGTTAGTGTATTAGATCGTGGTCCCATGATCATTTCTACCGAAGATAATAGACCTTTTGAAAATCCAACCATGGCTAACTAACATTAATCCAAAAGAATTCAATAATATATCCTCCATATATTTGTGAATTAAAGAGTCACTGCATTGCTTATATCATTAGGATCCTAGATCCTTAAAGGTTCTTAACTTGATGTTAGCTTTTTGAATTGCAGTTATTGTCAATGAATTAGTTAGTATGTCTAATTCCTTTGTTCTTTGTATGTTGTAGGAGCTAAGTTTTAATAGATGTTGATCAACAAATCCAGGATGACACATCATTTCTATAGGGTTGATTCTTGCGCACTCTACAATATCCAATAAGGTTTCATAAGAAGCGTCATCACCATGAAATTTAGAACAAAACCCTATAGTGTTCATCGATTGTTCTTCTTTATTTAATCGACGAACTGGCAACTTATACTCGTCAGCCAAAACTTTTACAATAGAATAAACCGGTTCCGTTCCATGTAAATTATGGTGAGTATCTAAATGAGTAGGGTCCAATCCAAGGCGGTAAAACTCCTTAATTTGGGCTCTAAATTCATTTTCAATTTCAAGTACATTGGCTTTATTCAAAATATCTTTCTTGCTATGGAAGTAACCTTTATCATTAACTAATGATGGAACATTTGGATGAATAGGTTTACCTACTGTAAGATTGAGGTGAACTCCTACCGCCAAAGAACGAAATTTTTTTGCCAAGCTTAAAGCATGTTTCGCAGCTGGCATGTTAACCATCAATGTTGTCGATGTTACGATCCCGTTTTTATGGGATTCGATAATACCATAATTTACACCTCTTGAAAGACCAAAGTCATCGGCGTTAACGATTAAATACGACATGTCTGTTCTTCCTCTATAGAGGTAATATGATTTTTAGCAAGATGCAAACAATGAATATTAATTCCAAGATGTTGAGTTAAAATCTTTGAACTAAAAAAGACTAATATGTTCTGAGGATAAAAAACAAAGTATCCACTCATAAGTAACCATCCTGATAAAAACCCTACAGTTTGACCTAGCCCGGCTGAATTATAGGCAAAGAAAGATCCAGCATGAGATATACGCTTAGAAAATTGGACAATGGTATTAGCGACGAAAATTGAACCAATCAATACAATGATATATACCAGGGGAACAGATGATCCTGCCGACTGAGCTACAACTTGAGGAACAAACATCATTCCGGCAGCTGGTGCCATTATTGCAATTGACATGGCAATCGCACCAGGAAGACTAATTGCATTTTTCTTTAGTTGATTTGACATAAGAAATCACCTCCGTTTTTTGGTAAAAACCAATGTCACTAAAGGTAAATACCAATTTACCCAAACTTTATAGCAATCTAAAAATTTTGTCAATTTGTTTTTCAAAAAGAAAAAACGGATCAATAAATGATCCGTAATTAACGATAAATTTCCGTCTCGATATCATATCTATCTCCCCTATAAACGGAATGAGCAATTTCAATAATAGTATCATTTTGATCGAAAGTTACCTGTCTTAAACGAAAAACCGGTGTCGTGTAATTTATCTGAAGTAATTCTGATTCCTGAGGGGTCGGCATTCCTACTTCTATTTTTTGTTGAGCCTTTATAATTTTTATATTATACTCATCTTCCAAAATTTGATAAAGTGACTCGTTCTGAAAATCCCTATTTTCAATTCCGGGGAACCGATCAATAGGCAGCATACTTGTTTCAATCGCAAGGGGCTCGAGATCTGCTAATCGCAGACGTTTTAATATGAGCAAATTCCCCTCTGACTTTAGTTCAGCAGCCATATTTGCCGAGGGGTTTGTAATGATATTTTTCTCACAAATCTTAGACCCAGGCATCATTCCTCTTAAACTCATATCTTCACTAAAGCTTTTTAATTTTTTTCCATGCGGAATTTTATTTTCAGCTACGTAAGTTCCGCTTCCATGCCTCCGAACGAGAACATATTCATTAACAAGCTCTGAAATTGCTTGCCTAACGGTCACACGACTCATTTCAAACAATTCCGCAAGCTCCCTTTCAGGGGGTAACACATCACCAGGTTTCAACTCCCCCCTTTCAATCTTCTGGATTATTTTCTGTTTAAGCTGTTTATATAAAGGTATTTTTTTAAAGCTCATATAATTTCATTCCTCCACATTTTAAATCACTCTATTGACATTATAACCAAAAACTCATACTATTTAAAGTAAATTGATACATACCAATTTTTGATGGTGGTATTTATATGTTAAGTTAATCGTTTTAATGGGCTATTTTAATATGATCGATTTATTAAAAAAAAATTGGAGTGATTACTTTGAAAACAGCCATTATACTAGCGGCAGGCAAAGGTAAAAAAATGTGGCCATATAATGAATATTGGCCCAAAGCAGCTTTACCAATAGCAAACCAAGGAAACATTGTCCATTTAGTAAATCATCTTAAGAGTTTAGCGTTTGAAAGAATTATTGTTACTACAAGTTATTTAGGACGAAGGATCAAATCCCTTCTTTGTGAGATTGAAGGTATTGAAATAATTGAACTTTCTACTACAGAAGGGACCGCAGACTCTTTAGAAAAGGTTGTGCACGATCTTCAGGATCCCAACCTATTTATTTTTTATGGAGACCTATTTATTACCCGAGAACGATTAAGTAGTTTTATTGATGCTTATCAAATGCAATCAGACACTTTGGATGCCCTTATCTTATCAAAGCCAATAGAAAACGAGCACGCACAGGATTGGTTCGGAATCTCTATTGGAGAGGATCATCGGATTAAAAATATTTTTGGACACCCTCGTCCACATTATGTACAGGAAAGAATAATGGGGGCTTTTGCTTTAAATACTATTGCACTAAAGAGGATGCTGATCCATAATCCAGGCTTCATGAAAAGTGTGCCTACTGGAGTTATGCCACAGCAGGAAGTTGAGCTAGAGCAATGCTTGCAATGGTTAGTTGAAGAAGGATACAAAGTTTTATCTTATCCGATAACAAACGGAGCCATTGATATAGATAAACCATGGCACCTTATGCAGGCAAATCATCTAGCTTTATCCGAAATGACAAAAGTACTTGATAATAATGAAATACATGAGACGTGTGAAATCCATTCGACAGCCGATATCCAGGGATATGTAAAGCTTGGAAAGCATGTAAAGATAGGTAAATATGTAACGATTAAAGGAAATGCCATAATTGGTGATTATACCACACTAGATAACGGTGTTGTTATCGAAGGAAATGTAGTAATTGGTTCCCATTGCCGGATAGAAAACTTTTGTCGGATTGGACCAGACAGCGTAATTGGACATAAAAATCGGATTGGACATTGTGCAGAGTTCAAGGGCATTACTTTTGATAACGTTAGTTTCATTCATTTTGGTGAAGTTTTCGGAATTATTGGTGAATCCACAGATATAGCTGCTGGAGTCACTGTAGGAATTACTCGTTTTGATGACCAGCTTCAAACTCAAAATGTTAACAGTCGTAAAGAAATTCCCGAGGAATTTGGAAATGCCGTTTACTTTGGGGATTTTACACGTACAGGTATTTTAAGCTTATATATGCCAGGAATTAAGGTAGGCAGTAATTGCATCATTGGATCTGGGGTTGCAGTGGAGAGAGATGTACCTTCAAAGACTTTACTATATGCCGAGCAAACCATTATTGAAAAAAAATGGGGTCCTCATCGTTATGGATGGTAAATTTAAATTATTGTTTCACGGTAAGAGACCAAGCTGTAAAAAGAGTTTAGTAGGTTTTAATGAATAAATTTATATATTATTTAAGGAGGAAATGAACATGACATCACTATTTAACGATTACTGCAGGTTTTTTAATAGTATTCTGTTCGAAGTTCAAGATACGCAAGAACAAGCAATTATTAAGGGGGCAAACCTTATATCTACGGCTATTATGAATGGGGGAAGGTTTTATGTATTTGGTTCAGGGCACTCCCATATGATTGCTGAAGAAATCTATAATCGGGCAGGCGGGCTCGCATTCGTTACAGCGATTTTACCTCCTGAACTGATGCTGCATGAACGTCCAAATAAAAGTACTTACCTTGAGCGAATCGAAGGGCTAAGTAAATCATATCTAAATTTGCACCAAGTAACCGACAAGGATGTAATTATGATTGTTTCAAATTCAGGGAGAAATACCGTTCCGGTAGAGATGGCCATAGAGTCCCGTAATATTGGTGCAAAAATCATTGCCATGACCAGCATGAAACATTCGAAAGATGTTACCTCAAGACACAGGAGTGGAAAAAAATTATATGAACTTGCTGATGTTGTACTCGATAATGGTGCTGTCATTGGTGATGCAGGATTCCGTATTTTAGACACTGATATTTATTCTGGAGCAACATCTGATGCGATTGGATGTTTTCTAGCCCAAGCACTCATTGTTGAAACCCTGCAGCAATTAGTGAAAGAAGGATTTCAACCTCCAGTTTTTAGAAGCTCAAATGTAGATGGAGCAGATCAATTTAACGATGAACTTTTTGATAAATATGTGAAGTGGTAGTTAGTTGGTTTTATCATACTTACCTGGTAAATAGTCCTGGTTTTTAACTTTTATTCTGTGTACTCTTTTGTACCTATCGATAAGATACATCTTACGGACAGGTAACCAAGGCTGATAAAAAACATAGAACATTTATAATGAATACATTTTAAAATCATCAATGGCCAGAGAGGAGAATTATCATGTTTGGAGTTGTGCACTTTGAAGTCTTTTTACTCTCAGCTCTTTTGCTCAACCTTACACCAGGTACAGATACAATGTATATTATAAGTAGGAGTGTTTCACAGGGTAAAAAAGCAGGTATCTATTCTTCCCTCGGTATTACTGCGGGATCGATATTCCATACTCTTTTTGCAGCTTTTGGTTTATCTATTATTTTAATGAAATCGGTTTTACTATTTAACATAATAAAATTTATAGGAGCTATCTACTTAGTTTACTTAGGTATTACTATGTTATTTGCTAAAAAAAGTAGTTTTAGAGAATCTGATACTTTAAAAAAAATATCTAACCAGAAGATTTTTCTTCAAGGTTTGATTACTAATGTAACAAATCCTAAAGTCGCTTTATTCTTTTTAGCTTTTATACCACAATTTATTAACACAAATAATTCAACCCCTATTCCATTTCTTATATTAGGCTTTACCTTTGCCTTAACTGGTGGATTATGGTGTTTAATTATTACTAATCTTGCTTCAGTTGCTACAAAGAAACTAAGAAAGAACGCTAAAATTGAGATTATTTTAAATAAAATAACAGGTACTATTTTTATTATAATGGGATTAAAGCTGCTAAAAACGAAGGCTATATAACAAGTTGGATAAAATAACGATAATTTTTACATGTAGGGGTCCAAAGAGCAAAAAACGTTAATTTTGCTCTTTGGACCCCTTATTTAAGTATCCACTTTACTTTTAAGGTTTTATTAAAGAATCTTGCCCTTTTCTGGAATAACATACCTAGCTTTTTTAAACGACTTTACTGTAAATGTAACAACTTTTGATGAATTATTATTTTACAGAATATCTATTCCGTTAAATTGCTTCAGAAACTAAGTAAAGAGATAAGAATGTGACCAGATGGAGAACAACGAGTACAGAATGTTATACTTGTCGCCAAGTTCTAATGGTGAAATCCCTAGGGTTTCTATATTTTATGATTGTATAAAAAACCCAAAATCAGCAAAACCTACTATGAAATATTGCAGGAATGCTGCTAGGAGGTATCACGGTTGAAACTTTTTTTCATCATGAGCTTTATCATAGTAGCGATTATAGTCTGGTGTGTTATTGATTACAAACTTGGTAGGAAACACCACCTCCAAAAATCAAAATATACTCAATATCCACCTAGAAAAAGTGATCTCAGCTTATTTACCGATGGAGATTCTTTTTACAAGGACCTATTTGAGGGCATTAAAAATAGTACAAAAAGTATCCATGTGCTATTTTTTATTATCAAAAACGATCAGATCAGTCATGAATTTCTATCCCTTCTAGGGGAAAAAGCTAGTCAAGGTATTGAGGTTAGGCTGTTAATTGATTATATCGGATGCTCAAAATTGTCAAAGAAAAGTATAGCATTACTTAAAGAAAAAGGTGTGAGAGTCGCTTATACACATAAGCCTAGATTTCCATTTCTTTTTTACACACTTCAAGCACGGAATCATCGAAAAATTACTGTCTTAGATGGGAAGATTGGCTATTTAGGTGGGTTTAATATTAGTAAAGAGTACATTGGCCAGGATCCTGATTTAGGCTTCTGGAGAGATTTTCACCTTAAAATAACCGGTGAAGGTGTAACTGATTTACAAACACAATTTTTAACAGATTGGTATGATTCCACTGGAGAGAATGATATAGATGATCAACGGTATTATCCAGACCAGCAGGCAGGCAAAAGCACGCATTTGTTTGTCTCAACATATGGAGAAAACCTGCAACAGCATTTCAGGTCATTTATTCAGGATGCCAAAAAAGAAATTATTATTTGTTCTCCCTACTTCATTCCGGGAAAACAGCTATTTGAGGATTTATTAGCTGCTCTTTCAAGGGGCGTGAAGGTGAAAGTTCTCGTTCCAATGAGAAAGGATCACCCTTTGGTGAAGGAAGCTGCTTTTCCATACTACGGACCGCTTCTGGGAGCAGGCTGTGAAATTTATCAATTTTATCATGGTTTTTTTCACGCAAAGATGATTATGATTGATGATCATATATGTGATATTGGTACAGCAAACTTCGATAAGCGCAGCTTTTATTTAAATGATGAAATGAACTGTTTCATTTACGATAAGCGGTTTATTCAAGATGTGAAACAATTTGTTTACTCGGACTTTACCCGTTCCGAATTATTAACATATAAACTTTATAAAAAAAGATCATTTTTTCATCGCGTAAAAGAAAAATTCGCTACACTCATTTCTCATTTTTTATAACCTATTGGAGGAGGAGCCCAATGATTATTCGATTCGGATATGTTGCACATGCTCTTTCCCTTTGGGATTGCTCCCCAGCAAAATCCCTAACCTTTACTCGTTGGAAAAAACTCAACGAGCACGCACGACATGATCACCTGTTACATGTCACAAAGCAAAATCTCGAACACACATTACGCATGATCCACTACAATATTGCCCACGAAATTTGGGTGTATCGATTATCATCATCGATCATTCCACTAGCCACACACCCAGAAGTGCTCTGGGATTATAGAACACCCTTTAAGGAACTTTTTTGGGAAATTGGGACACTTGTGAAGAAATACAATCTGCGTGTGAGTTTTCATCCAAACCAGTTTACGTTGTTTACAAGTGACAAAAAGCATATTACTAATAATGCAGTCCATGATCTGTCATATCATTATGATGTATTAGACGCAATGGGGCTTGCGAATAAGGCCATTATCAATATCCATGTAGGTGGCGCCTATGGGGATAAACAAAAGGCTATTGAGCGGTTTCACCAAAATATTAAAATGCTACCTACTTTTATTAAAAAACGTATGACACTTGAAAATGATGATAAAACCTATACAACCTCTGAAACACTTGCTATTTGCAGGAAGGAACAGATTCCCCTTCTCTTTGATTACCATCATTTTATGGCCAATAAAGACGAGGACGAAAAGATTGAAGAGCTACTTCCCGGGATCTTTCCGACTTGGGATTGGGTTGGATTGCACCCTAAAATCCATGTTTCCTCTCCTAAATCTGAGAAAGAATTCCGAAGTCATGCCGACTATGTGGATGTCGAGTTTTTGATGCCATTATTAAAGGTATTAAAAGATATGGATGTTGATGTGGATTTGATGATTGAGGCAAAGCAAAAAGATCGAGCTGCTTTGAAGCTTTGTGAGGATATATCAAGGATCAGGGGAGTAAAACGGATAGGTGGAGCGACTATTCAGTGGTAGGCCTTGCGTAAACCAGAGAGCCGCCGTCTGTTATCTTCGATTCTCCCGAATTTATCTTCGATTGTAGAGAGTTTATCTTCGATTCCCAACTATTTATCTTCGATTTTTGGAATTTATCTGCGATTAGACAAAATTCGCCACAATTCTAAACATATAAAAACTCAGATGCCGCGTTAGCATCTGAGTTTTTTAATTTACATTTTTTCAGGTGCAGAAACCCCGATTATAGTTAATGCATTTTGTAACGTCACTTGTGTTGCTTTCATCAACCCTAGTCTTGCACGGCTTTTTTCTGTATTTTCAGGATCTAACACTTTTTCAGCATTGTAGAAGCTGTGTAGTGTAGATGCTAAGTCATAGATATAGTTTGTGATGCGATGTGGAATAC
>DASQMK010000320.1:0-5309 GCA_035645575.1 Metabacillus sp. | reverse complement strand
TCTAACGATAAGTGTTATTAACACGTCTTGAGGGAGAAACACCAGATTCTATCTCTTTTATCGGCACAAAAACAGAATTGAGCGTAACCCATTTATTGGATAGTAGATGGAAATTGCGAAGTAAAATAAAAAGTGAATAAGGATAAAAAATCACTATTTCTTATCTTGTTCAAGTAATTCAATTATTCTATCAAGCTTTTGCTCGATATCGTTTGATTTATTCGGTTGCTTTTGCTTTGTAAGAAGTGAACGAACAACAAAAAAGACAACAAAAAATATACCGAAAATAAAAAGAAACATGATAAGTTGAAATATTACATCACCGGCATTCAAATTCAAATTAATTCCTACCTTTACAAGATTTAGGTGTATTATTACATGATTTTTTACTGCGTAGTTCGCTTATAATGCGAACTATACAGCCTCCTTCAACTAAAAAAGATAGCTTTTTTGGACCAATGGGATTGCTTTGGCAAACCTTTTCCTTGTTGTGCTAACGGAGCAGAATTCTTTCATAAGACTTTAATGATAAAGTGGCTACGGTTATGTGGGATAGAGGTTCGGTAGTAATAATTAAAAATAATAAGGTTGGACTAATTCAAAGAATTAGAGATGGTTCTGTTTATTATGTTTTTCCTGGTGGTGGAATAGAAATTGGGGAAACACCAGAAGACGGAGCTAAAAGAGAAGCATATGAGGAATTGGGAGTAGTAGTTAGGGTGAATGAGTGCATTGCAGAAGTTGAATTCCACGGAACTCAATACTTTTTCCTATCTGAAATCATTGATGGGACATTCGGAACTGGACAAGGTGAAGAGTACACAGACGAGAATAGAGATAGAGGAACGTATTTACCAATGTGGATAGATATAGAAAGATTATCATTTATTGATGTTAAACCGAAAGAAGTTGCTTTAAAGGTTCAATCCTTATTCAAGTAAACCAGCTAATAGTTTGTCAAAATTATCCAATAAAAAGTTTAAATTTGTCATGATATACTAAAATATGCATGCCAAATAACCTTCCAATGTTCGGTGTTTGGAACGTTTTGGTCTGTTTAGTTATATTTTTAAATTAGGCTAGATCTTGGAAAGCCGATTTACTTTTTAAAAGTGCATAAATCCAATGCAAAGTTTATTCGCACTATTGAGTTAGTAACAGTTGTATTAACAGCTGTTTTAGCAAGTATCGGAACTGCTGGAGTTCCAGGTGTAGGGTTAATTTTATTAGCAATGGTATTAAACTCTGTAGGTTGCCTGTTGCCGGGATTGGGTTAATTTTGGGGATCGACCGGTTATTGGATATGGCACGTACGGCAGTTAATATCACCTGTGATGCGGCATGTGCTTTGGTTGTTTCTGAGACAGAGAAGAAGCATATGGTGATGAAGGAAGAAATGAATAAAAGTATGTAGAGGGTGGTGTTGACCATCCTTATATATTTATCTGATAAATATATATAAAGCAATTTGTACATTTTTTTATATTTTTATAAATTTGGATAAAATATCCACTTAAGAAGGATACTTTTATGAAATAAAGAATATTAATTCTAATGACTAAAATTATTGGGGGTTTATATGGGTATTTTAGATGGTCTAATGGGGAATGTGTCAGAGGTTGATAGTACTCAGTTGAAAAAGAACTAGAATTAGTCATCACTGAAAATGAAAAAGTTGAAAAAGCTTATAAATTGATCAGAGATTTAATTGTTTTCACTAACATGCGTTTAATACTAATAATCCAGTTGTGAAACAATTTAAAAAAGATAAAAGTATATATGATGTGCAGAGAGCGTTAGCGATGTATGTGGCGAAATTATAAATAATGTAGGGGCTTGGATATTCAAGCTTCTTTTTTTGATGTAATTAGCATGATCGATAATATTTCTAGGAGAACGCGTTGTTAAATTTTGATTTTGATGAGGTCTTTAATAGATTCCATACTGGAAAAATTTCCAATTCTACAAGCCTTCTGTATATATTATCTTGCTCAATAAGCTTATTGTTTTCAATCCACCAATTCAAACTCACAAACTTCTTTATAATTCCCTATTATGCATCAAACACCACATCCTTATGTCTTACCCTGATCTTTTGGCATCAGTTGTTTGTCAGATCTTATTTGCTTCTTTTAAATTTTGAAGTGAGAGTCTTACGCCCGTTAAAAAAGGGAAAAATACTAAATAATTATCTAAATCATACTTGACTTATAGGAATAATTGACTTAATATACAATTATTATAAATTTCAGAAAATAATAAATAAGATATCCGATTGGAAAACCAAAGGATACAGAAGTTGATGAAGAAATTTCTCTTTCATTAGCTTTTGTATCCTTTTTGTTTGACCGTTTTTCATTTTATGGATGTAAGGTAGAAGAAAGGGGAATAGATATGTTAATTTATTCCGACTAATTTTATATGTAAAATAAGAAATGAAGATGTTATGTCTGGGAGGTTATGGAAATGAAAAAACCAAATTCAATCGCACTTTTATTGATGATTATTACTAGTATACTAGTTGCTGGCTGCTCTAGTTCTGCGGAAGAAAGTTCAGCAAATAACAATTCAGAAACAAATGAAATTAGAATGGCTATTGATACTGCAGCAGGCGGATCACTTCAATTTAGAACAGCTGAGAAGCAAGGTTTTTTCAAAAACCATGGAATTGAACCACAGTTAACTAATTTCGCTATGGGAATTGATACAGTGAATGCTGTATTAACTCAGCAAGCGGACACAGGAATAGCTGCAGATTATGTCACAATTAATTCTTTAGCAAAGGGAGATATGGTTGTTGTAGCAACACTTACTAGAGCAAATGAGAAATCATCTAATGAAACACAGCTTCTTGTAAATGGAGATATTAAAAAAGTCAGTGATTTAAAAGGGAAAAAGTTAGGTGTTTCCAAAGGAACTGTTTATGAGTATGTTTGGGATAAATATTTGAAAAAAAACAAGATTGATGTTGAAGAGGTTACATATGTACCTTATAGCACACCAGATGAGGCTATTGTTGGGATGCAAAAAGGAGATATTGATGCTGTTTGGATAGGTGGAGCACTGACAG
The DNA here is from genome assembly GCA_035645575.1 of Metabacillus sp. GTDB lineage: Bacteria > Bacillota > Bacilli > Bacillales > Bacillaceae > Metabacillus. The sequence goes on along the minus strand of DASQMK010000320.1, from coordinate 2,239 downwards.
ATAAATTTAAAGGTATAGATGGTGTTCATCAGCTTGATGATTTACTTGGAGCAGGTGTAAGGATTGATAGTTATCTTTTAGCTGATCGAGCATTTGTTGAAAAAAATCCGAAAGCAATTGAAAATGCCCTGAAAGCACTAAATGAAGGGATTGTATATGTCGAGGGTCATAAGGCAGAAACTGCTAAGCTTGCTTTTGAACAATTAAAAGTACCAGAAGAAGATGCGCAAAAGGATCTTGAAAGAACAAATTATGTTCTTGGGTTTACAAAGGAAGATGCCGACCATCTAGAAGAAATGAAAAAATGGCTGGAAGATCAGGGGATTTTACAAGAGTCATTTGATTTAAACGAAAAACTCATTTTGGATCCGCTAAAAAAGGCAGTTCCTGAATCAGTTACCTATGAATAAAAAGGAGTGAAGCTAGATGAGTACAGTAACCGATAAGGTGATAAATAAACCGGCAGCAATATCCATTTCAGGATTATCCAAGTCTTTTTCCAACAATGGTCATTATGTTCTTGAGAATGTCGATTTAACGATTGATAAAGGAGAATTCTTTATTTTACTTGGACCAAGCGGCTGCGGAAAGTCAACTTTACTCTCGATGATTGCTGGTTTTGTTAATAAAACTTCAGGAGAACTTGTCGTTGATGATGAAGAAGTGAATAAACCTGGCAGGAATCGAGGCGTCGTTTTTCAACAGGCTGACGCTGCATTATTTCCTTGGCTAACTGTTAAAGAAAATGTTGAGTTTGGATTGAAAATGAAAAAGACACCAAAGTCTGTTCGCCATGAAACATCAGCTTATTTTATAGAACTAGTTGGACTAAAAGGACATGAAAAAAAGTTTCCAAGAGAATTATCTGGGGGTATGAAACAGCGTGTCCAATTAGCTCGTGTCTTAGCCAATGATCCTGACATTTTATTAATGGATGAACCTTTTGGTGCGCTTGATGCAATGACACGCCGTACAATGCAAACGGAGTTAATTCGAATTTGGAAGGAGACAAATAAAACGGTTATCTTCGTTACCCATGATATCCAAGAAGCCCTATTATTAGGGGATCGAATCGGAGTGATGTCAGTCGGTCCTTCATCAAAAATTGAAACAATCTATAATATCTCATTACAATATCCAAGAAATTTTACGGACAAAGAATTTAATCTCATTTATCAAAAGATACAAAAGCATTTTGATTGAAAGGAGGAAGTGTAATGAGTGCAATCAATAATGAAGTGGTTATGAAAGAATTAGGTTACCCGAAAAGAAAGTCAAAATTAACATTAATTAACAAGTTATTAAAGAGTGGTGTTATTGCATGGGCTTTAGTTCTCATCGTATGGTCCATTGCCGCCATTTTTTCAGATCCGCAATTTTTACCTAGTCCGTTAGCTGTTTGGCAAGGGGCAATTGATCTTACACAAGATGGCTCACTATTCACGTATATGTGGGTCAGCTTCTTAAGGGTGATTTCGGGATGGGCATTAGGTAATCTCGTAGCGATTCCTATTGGTTTATTAATTGGAAGAGTCCCGTTTCTAAGAGCGATGTTTGATCCGATTATTAACTTTGTTCGTTTTATTCCACCCCTTGCGTTTATTACATTATTCATGCTTTGGTTTGGAATTGGTGAGCAATCAAAAATTTTCCTCATTATGTATGCAACATTTTTTATCGTTACGATTAATACGATTACGGGAGTACAGGCAGTTGAAGAGGATAAAATTCGTTCTGCTAGAAGCATGGGTGCATCGGAATCGCAAATCATGTTCCACGTGATTATTCCTGCTACCCTCCCATATATTTTCACAGGCGCTAAACTAGCAATGGGCTCATCTTTTATGGCGATCGTCGGTGCTGAAATGGTTGCAGCGAATGAAGGGGTCGGCTACATGATTTGGAATGCAAGATTGTATTTTAAAACAGATTGGATTTTTGTTGGCCTAGTCGTACTTGGATTAATGGGCTTTGTCATGGATCGTGTGTTCAATCAATTTGGAAAAGTTGTTTTAAAAAGATATAACGTTGTTAAAAAATGAGTGAAAGAAGGATTGTTATGAGCCGATATGAGGATGAAGTATTTCAAGGGAAAATTGCAAGAACTGTTGAGGAATCAACTCCTTGGTGGTCAAATACGAAACAATCAACTGCTAAAAAGCCAAATGTTGTGATCATTCTCTTGGATGATCTTGGTTTTTCACAGTTAGGATGTTACGGATCTACCATTTCTACACCG
>DASQMK010000319.1:0-1901 GCA_035645575.1 Metabacillus sp. | reverse complement strand
GAAATCGACTCAAACAAGCAAGAGAAGAGAAAAACATGAGTTTGGATGAACTCCAGGAGATTACAAAAATTCAAAAAAGGTATTTAATTGGTCTTGAAGAGGGCAATTACTCAATGATGCCCGGTAAATTTTATGCCCGTGCCTTTATGAAACAATATGCAGAGGCTGTTGACTTAGATCCTGAAATGCTTTTTGAAGAATACAAAAATGAAGTTCCAAGTACATACAAAGAAGATGTTCCTGAACAATTATCAAGAGTAAAAACACATAAGGAGCTGCCAAAATCAGCTTCAAAACTTCTGGATATTCTCCCAAAATTAGCATTGGTTGCTGTGATAATCATTGTGGCCGTTCTCCTCTGGTTATGGAGACAAGACGCAACTGAAAATAAAACAACAAATGAACAATCAGCAAACCAAACAAGCGATGTTGAGTTTGAAAAAATAGAAAACACAACAACCAATGATGAGCAAGAAGATGAAAAGGCTCCTGCGGAAGAAAATGATAGCACAGTTGAAGATGATCTAGAGCCTGAAGAACCAGAAACACCTGCACAGACACTTACCCTAAAAGGTGTAGAGGGATCTACAACCACATATGAATTAACTGGAGCTGAAAAGTTTGAGCTTGAGGTTATTGCAAAAGACCGTACATGGGTCGGGATAAAAAATGGTAAGGGTAAGACTTTCTTTGGAGCAGAAATAGCAAAAGGTGAAACAGAGGTTAATGATTTTACTGCTGAATCTGAAATTACAGTTAGGGTGGGGAATGTCCCTGGGACTGATTTGAAAGTCAATGGTGAACTAGTCCAATATGAGGATACAAAGAAGACACCTCAAAACATTACCATTATTTATACGAAAGAATAGGGACTGACTCAAATTAAGTGTCTTGATCTTCATACTAGCAGGTAGGATATTGAATGTTAGTATGGGGATCAGGCCTTATGATGAGTCGTCCCATTTTACTTGTTAACACATATGAAAGATGATGGAGGAAAAAGAAATGAATTTACCGAATAAAATTACAATCTCTAGAATTTTATTAATACCAGTTTTTATGGTGATAATGCTTGTACCTTTTAATTGGGGGGAACTTACTTTTGGTACAGAAACGATTTTGGTCACGCATTTTGTTGGAGCCATTCTGTTTATCATTGCTTCAACTACTGATTGGATTGATGGTTATTATGCCAGAAAGTTGAATCAAGTAACAAATCTTGGGAAATTTTTAGATCCATTGGCTGACAAATTATTAGTATCTGCGGCTCTTATCATTTTAGTCGAGCTTGGACTTGCCCCATCCTGGATGGTTATTCTAATTATTAGCCGTGAGTTTGCTGTTACCGGTCTACGACTTGTATTGGCTGGAGAAGGTGAAGTTGTTGCAGCAAACATGTTAGGTAAAATTAAAACATGGACTCAAATTATCGCGATCTCTGCCCTATTATTACATAACTTACCGTTTGAATTTATGAATTTCCCATTTGCAACAATTGCCCTTTGGGTCGCAACATTTTTCACCGTAATTTCTGGGTGGGATTATTTTAATAAAAATAAACAAGCCTTTGTTAATTCTAAATAATATAGGCAAGGGGAGGTTTCTCAATGGATAACCGTACAGAAATTATTGCTGTTGGATCAGAGTTATTATTAGGCCAGATTGTGAATAGCAATGCTCAATTTTTATCAAAAGAGCTTGCTGAACTTGGTTTAAATGTATATTACCATACTGTTGTTGGAGACAATCCATCTCGGCTTGATTCAGCTATAAGGATTGCAAAGGAACGTTCAAATGTTATTATCTTTACGGGTGGATTAGGACCGACCAAAGATGATTTAACAAAAGAAACCATCTCAAAATCATTAGGAAAAACTCTTATATTTGATACGGCAGCTTTG
>DASQMK010000318.1:0-5989 GCA_035645575.1 Metabacillus sp. | reverse complement strand
GTTTCTGATGGAGTCAAACAGATCTTAGAGGATTTTCAAGTACCAATTTACGATGAACGAAAACGAAAAGGGATTGTCCGGACAATCGTCACCCGTGCTGGTTTTCAGTCAGGTGAAGTACAGGTTGTGTTAATCACCACTCAAAAAGAGGTACCACGTAAGAAATTAATTATTGCAGAAATTCAAAAAAGATTTCCAGAGGTTAAATCGATTGTACAGAATATAAACGGAAACAAAACCTCATTAATCTTCGGAGAAAAAACACTTCATCTCAGTGGTGAAGAAGTGATCCAAGAAACACTAGGAGACCTAAGCTTTGAACTTTCAGCAAGAGCATTTTTCCAATTAAATCCAGTTCAAACCGTGAAGCTATATGATGAAGTCAAAAAAGCAGCACAATTAACCGGTCACGAAAAAATAGCAGATGCCTATTGTGGAGTGGGGACAATCGGATTATGGCTTGCAAGTGATGCAAGTGAAGTGCGAGGAATGGATACAATTGAAGCAGCGATTATTGACGCGCAAGAGAATGCTCAAAAACACGGATATACAAATGCCACCTATGTAGCAGGTACAGCTGAGCATTGGCTTCCAAAATGGGTTGAAGAAGGCTGGAGACCAGATGTTGTGGTGGTCGACCCTCCAAGAACAGGCTGTGATCGCAAGCTGCTAGATGCGATTAAAAAGGTAAGACCAAAGAAATTTGTTTATGTATCATGTAACCCAAGTACATTGGCGAAGGATATTGATTATTTAAGTAAGGATTATAAGGTTGAGTATATTCAGCCTGTTGATATGTTTCCTCATACGGCGCATGTGGAGTGCATTTCACAGTTAGTTTTAAAAAATGATTGAGGGGGATTATAACCCCTCAACCTGTGCAAACTTGTAGGTAAATCTTAACATCTTTGTTTTCTGTTACTTCGATTTTATCCACGAAACGAAGTAACATCTCGGATGTTAAGTTATTAAACTGTAAAAACTCTTTGAGTTGTTCTAAGATGGCAGAGAATTTGGTTGTTTCGTGACTTTCTGCCTTCTCCTTTTTTATCTCTGCTCTTTCTAGCTCTAGTTGTTGCAGCTTTTTCTTGTACCATACTTACAAAGTTATCATAGTCCTCTTTAGATATATCCTCGCTAATAAACTTTTGTAAGGCGTTCCCCTTTAGTTCCATCTGTTTCTGAACCTGCTTTTCAAGGACTCAAGTCTAAACTCGTTCTTTTTCGTAGTAGCCTTAACCTTTTTTTCAATCTTACTTTCTAAGTTCGGATGGTCTAAACTATTAGACTTGTTCTTGAGGTCATCAAGGATTATTTCAGATAGTTCTAGTTCCTTAACTGCATGATTAGAACAGGCTTTATTACCGTGTTTAGCATAAGTTCCACAAATATAACCTTTACGGTTGGCACGATACCACATTCCATTTCCACATTCAGAACAATAAGCAATGTTTGTAAAAAGGTGTTTCTTCTTTCTAATACCGCCCCTACCTCTTCTAGCCTTTTGTTGAAGTAATTTCTGTACTTGTTCAAACATATCTCTTGAAATGATAGGCTCGTGAGTGTCAGAAATGGTTATCCATTCGTTTGGATTGTTTGCTTTACGTGTCTTGTTTGTTACGTTCATTGTGGTCTCTCTGCCTTGTACAAGGTCTCCTATATAGTGGTGGTTTTTTAATATCTTTTTCACAGTAGAACCTTGCCAAATACAAACCTGCATTAGCTTTCCCTACAACTTGTGATGGCGTTGGAATATCTCTATTGGTGAGATACCTAGCTATTTTGTCATGTCCCCAACCTTCTAGGTATTTGCCAAAGATGTCACGAACAATTTCTACAGTGTAATCATCTCTAAGAAGTAGTTTCCCTTCATGAAGGTTATAACCATAAGGGGGAATACTCCCCATGAATTTACCGCTTTTGTACTTCATTTGATAAACAGATTTGATACGGTCACTAATTCTTTGACTTTCACTCTCATAAATCCAAGCATAAAGACCGAACATAGCTTGTTTTGAGAAGTCTTGTGTATCAACTTTCCCATCTAAAGTGATTAAGCGAACACCTTTTGTTTCAGCTATTCGTTTAAGCTGATATAGTAGTTCAACATTCCGCCCTAATCTACTTAACTCTTTAGCTACAATTACATCAAATTCTTTGTTTTCAGCGTCATGAATAAGTTTTTTTAACCCCTCACGATTGTCTGTAGTACCTGTTTGAACATCAGTGTAGAAGTCATAAAGGTCATAGTCATTTTCGTTGATGTAATCTAAAATCATATGCTTTTGATTTTCAGGTGACTCTTTTTGCCCCTCGTTATTGGTTGAGACTTGTACATATCCTGCTAATTTCATTTTTGTCGCCCTCCATTAGTGATGGCGACTAGATCTACTTGTCTATCATTGTAAGCGGCAGAAATAATCTTTTCAATTTCTTTCTCTAATTGATGTATGATTAAAGTTTTAAAATCCTGTGAACTTGTAAAAACTCGTTGAATATTCATTACTATCTCCCCTTTCAACAGTAGCAATCGTTCTATGTAGGGGATAAGTTGTGAAAATTTTATATTTAATATAAATCAATCTTGAAGTCTATTTATTTGTAAAAATATTTAGTGAATAGTGATATATTAATAACTAACTATAATAACAAGATTAGAGGGGTGACAATTTCATGAGTAACAAGATTGAAATAGAAGTTTATAATCCTCAATGGGAAAAGATATTTCTTAATTTAAAAAGTGTCCTATGTAAGGAAATAAGTGAATTAGTAATAGCGATTGAGCATGTAGGAAGTACATCGGTAAAAGGACTTGGAGCAAAACCTATTTTGGATATAGACATTGTAATTAAGGACTACAGCGTTTTTCCTAGGGTTATTCAAGGACTTGAAAAGCTAGGGTATTTCCATCAAGGAAATTTAGGAATTGAAGAAAGAGAAGCCTTTGGTAGAAAGGATAATTTTGTTCCTTGGGGTGAAAAAGAAACAAGTTGGATGGAACATCATTTATATGTGTGTCCTCAAGAAAGTAAAGAATTATTTAGACATTTGGCTTTTCGTGATTATCTTCGTAATCATCCTAAATTAGCAGAGGAATATGAACAAATTAAGAGAGGATTAGCAAAAACTGCTATAGATAGGGAGTGTTATACCCTTGGGAAAAGTGAGTTTGTGGAAAAAATTCTTGAAAAGGCAATCAAGAATTAGTTGTTAATTTATAATAACGGTGTACTTGCCCTCCGCTCCGCTACGGTCAAGATACACAGGTCACTCGCTCAGCTCGTGCCTTTCATATCTTTACTGAAAAAAGCCTATGTGTGAGAAGTCATCAGAGAAGCGGAGGGGATACACACAAATATTAACCCATTGTTTTTATAATTTATCTAAGAATAAAGAGTCTATGTAAAATAAAAAAACCTAGAACTCCTTGTGGCTATAGATCTTACAGGTAATTTTATTTAGTTTAATAGGTCGGTTTTTCCTGTACAGAATTACTAAAACAGTCGGTTTTTCTCGTACGCACAAAAGACCATTTATTCATCTTTTAAATGTTCCTCAAACATTACCCTTAAACCACTTGTATAGTCGTCCTGTCCGTCACTATCCTTTCTATACATTAGGTCAGGATGTACATAATACATTAAACTACCACGACTTTCAGTGGTCATAATCAACCCTTCTTTTGTCAGGTTCTTTACAATTTTAGTAAATTCATTAGGGTCATGGTTAATAGCTTTAGCTAAATCACGTCTGTTCATTTTCCTGATGACACTAAAGTCCTCTTCGTTAGGATTATGACAAAGAAAGCATTTTTTAAAGTGGAAATAGGGCAAAATCTTATAAAGAAAACCTAATTGATTTAGTGGCAACCTATCCACAATCATGCTTAACAGTCCTTTAAGTAGCTTTGCAAAGGGTTTATTTAATAGTTTACCCATACAATGGAAATTTTCATTAATGTAAAAGACTTTGGACTTATCCGGTCGTAGTTGCGGCAATCGTCGCAGTAATATTTTTCTTTCTTTAAGGATAAAAGACAATCTTTCGAAACTGGTGAGCTAAATAATGAACCAGAGCGTTTAGGGGCTTGACACAATCTAAATTTAAATGTTTTGAAACGTACTCGAGCATTACATCTTTTTTTCGTTAAAAGGATTCATTCATAATGTATTACAAATAACTGGTCACATCTTTCGTCACCTAAAATTTGTACAGTTAAAAAGCCCATTAATTCAATTCTTCACACTATTAATTAAGATTAAATGGCACTAAAAAGGATAACTCTTCTAACTTCAAAACTGCTTGAGCCTTTACGGCTGTTCTACCGATTCCGATTACCACTCGGGAGGCGGACTAATTTATTTTACAGCACAATTAGTATTGCTAGTGTTTTTTTTAAATGGTTTTATGAGCTTTTTTTTAAATGCTAATTGGGGACAAATTTGGGCAAACTGTTCACAATATCAAAAACTCAATCATAAAGAGATTTTATGAAAGTCCTGTCATATCAATACTTTCGTAATGAAACTGTTGTAATTGTAAAGTATATCCATTATTGACATAGTTGAGTCGGGGGTTAAAACTCCTCACAGGTCATAATTTTGAAAGAGTCTTAATTCCTAGTAGTTTAAAGGGGTTAAGGCTTTTTTCGTATTTGTTTTATTGTCTTCAGCTTATTTATGAGAACTTATGGGCATACTGAATTTTATTGCTTATATGATCCAAATAATTTTTTGCCTAAATTGTTTCTTAATATGGTTGTAAATAATCATTAGGGGATACTTCTTATTTTCAGCGCGTGATGGAGAAGGGATGATTTACAGTCGCGATACTAAAGGCAGGGGCTTTACACGTCGAGAACCGAAATATTGAAGTGTTAATCGTGTAGTATCATTTGAGAGCTGTCGAAATTCAAAATTGTTTTTTTGATTAACTTGAAGGGTTCCAAACGATCGGGAATGCTGCAAGTTATGTAGAGGCGACAACGTTGATAGAATCCTTGCAGCAATCCCCAAATACGGGTGTCAGGCACCACAAAAAGACAGTATTTAATTTTTGTCACGTGGGGTGGATAGTTATTGGCGGTGAGTTACTGTTGAGGTAATTAACCCTAAAGGATAAAAAAAACAAAGGCGTATAAGATTGTATACGCCTTTGACCTATAATGCTCATGGATCAAGAGGGAACTTTTAATGATTTCCTCAAATATTACTACCAGAAATTATGCAAGCAGTTCAATTACAATACTTGCACCCGGGCGAAGATCCAAAGCAGCTCCGCCTACTGCATGAATTTCAAATGTGGATGCTTCATCTATTGAAAAGCTTATAGTACCGTTAATAACACTAGGCGGGGATGAGATAGGAGCAAAAACTGCTATTGCCCTGCCATTAACTACTGCTGCCGCATTGCAGTCGCTATGATTGCAAGTTGGCAAACTAATAGTTACTCGGTAAGTTCCCTTAGTATTTAATCTGAAAGTATATTCATTAACACGTGTAATGGATTTGCCAGCTGGTAGAATAGTGGTTGAATGTGCAACAGCAATGCCTGGAACTATGGTTTGAGCTGTAGAGGTATTAGCAACAAAAGTTGCTGCTGTTCCGGCTGTAGGTCCTTGAGGTCCCTGAGTTCCTGTCAAGCCTTGAGGCCCTTGTTCACCTTGAGGTCCCTGATCGCCTTCAGGTCCCTGATCGCCTTGAGGTCCCTGAGTTCCAGTCAAACCTTGAGGCCCTTGGTCACCTTGAGGTCCTTGAGGCCCTTGATCGCCTTCAGGCCCTTGAATACCCTGAGGCCCACGAGGTCCTTGGTCTCCTTGAGGTCCTTGTTCGCCTTGAGCTCCTTGAGGCCCTTCATCCCCTTGAGGCCCTTGAATACCCTGAGGCCCACGAGGTCCTTGGTCTCCTTGAGGTCCTTGTTCGCCTTGAGCTCCTTGAGGCCCTTCATCCCCTTGAGGCCCTTGAATACCCTGAGGCCCACGAGGTCCTTG
>DASQMK010000317.1:0-3295 GCA_035645575.1 Metabacillus sp. | reverse complement strand
TAAATGATACCTGGACCTTTAAGTGTATGGACCAATTGTTGTAGCCGATTTATTTTATCGTCTATTGAGTGATGCTTTTCTACAGAAATTGCAATATTAGGACGATTAATAGAGTAAATAAATGTCTCGACATCACTGTTTAATCGAAGGATATATTGGATATCATCTAAAACCTGCTTTGTTGCTGTTGCTGTTAATGCTAAGCAAGGAGGACGATTTAGCTTTTCCCTTAGCTCCCCTAATTTAGAATAATCCGGTCTAAAATCATGGCCCCACTGTGAAATACAATGAGCTTCATCAACAACAAATAGCGCTATATTAGCTCTTACTAAAGCTTCTATTACATAATCAAATTGAAGAATTTCCGGAGAAGCATATATATACCGATATTTCTTTAATTGTTTTAGAATTTGTTTTCTTTTGTAAGCAGAAATTGTGCTATTTAAAGCTACTACGCTCTTTTCTCCTCTCTGCTTAATTTGCTCTACTTGATCCTCCATTAATGACAGTAGAGGAGAAATGATAAGAATTGGTCCTTGTAATACATAACCTGGTAGTTGATAACAGAGTGATTTTCCGCCACCAGTGGGAAGCATGGCAATAACATCTTTTTCTTTCAAAACGGCTTCAATGATCTCTCGCTGTCCTGTGCGAAAATGCTTGTGATGAAAATTTGAAAAAAGTATGTTCTCTAGTTGGTGAATCATTTTCCCCTCCCACTAAGTGCAAACGCTAGCCTGATTTGAAAATAGCTATATTTATGATCTAAATATTCTTTTACTTTTTTTAACTGATGTGTTTGTAACTTATCAATTGCTGTCATTATTTTTCTAAAGTCATTGTCATGTAAAAAAAACGACGGAGAATAATGTGGATCATGTAAGGTTAATTCGACAATGTGGTCTTCTATCGTACTTTGCTTCAAATTTCTTATGGAGGCAATTTCAGAGATGGTCTTCCCTTGCAATACATATGACCTTGTCACCTTTGTAGAGGTCGTCAGTGCGTCTCTATTTGCTTTGTCCTTTATTATTTGATCTAGAATGTCAAAACGGCTATTCGGACTTTGTTGCAACTGTAAAATGGAATGAATGACATTCCAAAACAATAAGTACGTATAAATTGGATCCTCTTCATGCTTATATGCTATTTGCTCAAATGTTAGCCCAATTTTTATTGAAGATGTTAATCTTTGTACAAAAATTGTTGCTTCTTTTGCTGAATGTAATTGTAAAACCTGTTTTATTTCATCATAAAGCTTCTTGGTTAATTCTTCCTTTGGTACATTTATCTGTCTTAAAAATTCTTTTACCCATTGCAAATCTTCTTGATTTTTTGTTATTGGTAAATACCCTTTTCTGCCATAGGAAAAATTTGATACTACTTGAACAAGTAAAGAAAGTCGTCGCCAAAATACTCTGCTTAAATCACCATATTGCCACCCATTTATCGAAGAAGGAATTGGTGCCTCTTTAAGATTTTTCAAAAGAACTTCTTTCCCTTTAGGTGTTATGAAGCAATGATTATCTGGTAACATGTCAAAAAGTTCTTTTTGATTGAGTAATTCCCATGCAGCATCTGTTTGCTTTCTAGAGAGTTTGGGGAATAATCCAAACAGATGGGATAAATTAAAAAGTTTGCCATCTTGTATAGTTTGTGAAGATTTTTTCCCTTTAAGTAAATGATAAATAGCGGAGGCAGTTCTTTCTCCATTAAGTTGGTTTATACAAAAAAGCAATACCGTATGAAAATAATCTAGCTTCATTATACCACCCTACAATGTTTGACAATATTCGATCACAAGTACTATTTTAACAAATTTTTGGACATTCGTTCATCAAATTTACTCGTTATCACAAATCTGTTTTCAATTGTTTTGTCAAATAGTTGTGGAAATTAAGGACTTTAAAGGGATATCCGAAGAGTTTTTTATTGAAAAGTCGAAAAATCCGATTTACAATAACATGTAGGGCAAAGAGAGAATGATGATATTCAAATGGAATTCACTCATTTAATCAGTACTACCATATAATAAAAATATGGTATGATTTTTTCAGGAGGTTTGTGTAATGGCAAAATATACGATTGTTGATAAGGATACATGCATTGCATGTGGTGCTTGTGGAGCTGCAGCACCAGATATTTATGATTATGATGATGAGGGGATCGCATTTGTAACGTTGGACGATAATCAAGGTATTGTTGAGGTACCTGAAGCCCTTGAAGAAGATATGATGGATGCTTTTGAAGGTTGTCCAACAGATTCCATTAAAATTTCTGACGAGAAATTTGATGGGGATGCACTGAAATTTGAATAACGGTATGTAAAAAGATGGCTTTTTAAAAACCAATTCACTCACCTTATTATACAGAAACATGTAGTTTGTATAATAAGGATGTGGGATCGGTTCCAAGCCATCTTTTTTCTTGATCTTATCTCTATTTTTTACTAATCACTAATACCTGCTCTGGATAGATTATTTCAGTGGTCATATCATTAATCTTCTTTATAGCCTCAGGGCTAGTACTAAATTCGGCTGCAATTGAATGTATTGTATCCCCAGGCTGTACGACATAATTTTCACTGTTGTTAATAAAAATAGTAAGTTCCTGGTTTGGATAGATCACATCATTGTTAAGATTATTCCATTTTTTTATGGATGTAACAGGAACTTTAAATGTATTTGATAACCCCCACAGGGTATCACCTTTAACAACTTTTATCACTCTTTTATTTGTATCCTCTTTATTACTTTTTGCTGCAATCTCTGACGAATTAGCCTGTGCATTAGTCTCAACTGATTCGTTAAGATCATCTTTTTTTTGTTGGTCTGAATAAGCTGTGGAACCTTCCACTTCGTCAAAAACAAATAAAGGGTCTAAAGCATACTCTTTCTCAAAAGTCCATTGACCTTTATGTAATTCAAAGTGTAAATGTGTACCAGTTGAGATTCCTGTATTGCCAATAATACCGATTACTTGTCCCTTTTTCACTTTTTCTCCTTTGTGGACATTTCTTTTACTTAAATGTGCATAAACCGTTTCATATCCCTCAGGATGACTGATAAAGACTACATGCCCATATGTATTTGAATAATAAGATTTTACTACATCACCTTCAGAAACAGAGACAATTTGTTCTCCTTCAGGTGCAGCAATATCAATCCCTTTATGTTTTCCATTACGAGTTCCAAATGTATCTGTTATTGTTCCTTCAACAGGTTGAACCAAAGTTTTTTCCAGTTCTTTAATATTTAATTCTGCCTTTACACTTTGACTACCAACTAATGTCAAA
>DASQMK010000316.1:0-2857 GCA_035645575.1 Metabacillus sp. | reverse complement strand
TGCATCAAACGTTCTAGCTGGATTTGTTCATCCACATACACAAGGATTGTTTTATCAACCAAATAGGTTAGTTTGCTCTCAAATAATAAAGGAATATCTAAAACAACTGCACTTGATCCAAGTTCCTTTTCTTTCTTTACTTGTTGAAGCATTTCTTTACGCACTGCCGGATGAACAATTTCATTTAACTGTTCCCGTTTTTTCTGATCACTAAAGATTAAGGTACCAAGCTTTTCACGGTTTAGAGTATGATCCTCCTGTAGAATTTCTACTCCAAAAACTTCAACAATTTTGTTATACGCAGGTTTTCCAAACTCCACAACATCCCTAGAGATTTGATCGGCATCTACAACTGTTATACCCATTTCCTTTATCATATTTGAAACTGTACTCTTTCCACTTGCTATTCCACCTGTTAGTCCGATGACAACTGTCACAGCGTTTAGCCTCCATTGCTTATAATTTCCATATCCCTATAATAATGAGAATAATCCCTGGAAGGCAAGAGAATTTATCCATCCAAGAAAACCTTGAAAAAATATGTCCTGATTTTATGCCAATTGAAACAAATAGGGAACTCATACACGCTACAAGTACACTCATAATAATAGGAGAATATCCTAATAATGCGGCACCAATTCCAGCACCAAAGGCATCCAATGATAAAGCCACACCAAGTAAAAAGGCTTCTACTCCCGTAATTGTTCCTGACTTATCTATATCCGCGGTCATCGGCTTCCTGAGTATGTTAATCACAATTCCAAAGGTTTTGATTTCAAAATTTATAATCATTTTTTCAACTTCTTCTTCTTCTCCAACTTCCTTTGTCGGTCGAAAAAATTGATATAAAACCCATGCTCCAATAAGCATTAAGATTAATCCACCAAGCTTTTCTGTGATATAGATAGGGAATATTCTTGTTAACAATTCACCAAGGAACATCGCTCCAAGCATTGTTACTGCTGAACAACAAGCAATGATAAGAATTGACTTTAAGGGGATTCTCATTTTCCTCATGCCATAAGTAAAACCAACTGAAAAGCTATCTAAACTAACTGCGATTGCTAATAACAACAGTGAAATGAATTGAAACATAAAAGCCTAGCCCCTTCCTTCTAATTGCTAACATAGTGTATGATAGTCGCCCAAAGAATGTTAAAAGAAGGATCGATATTTTGATATGGCTACCTTATGTTTTCATTTCTTTATTTAGAATCGCATAAGAAAAGCGCAAGCGCCTTGAACAGTCTAGGGCAAATCAGACGCATATGAATAGAAGACGTTCTTTGCCTTCAATTCATCGTGGCTTCTGACCTCGAGGGGCTAGGCGCTGGCAGTCAAAAAACGCCACGTCAATCCCCAAGACTGCACTTGCACACCTGTGCTTCGGAGCTGGATGCCGCGAGCTTATCCACAGTACAAGAAATTTTATAATTTCCTATACCAAAAAAAGGGCAAAGATCATCTTTTGATGTCTTTACCCTTATCTAATTATATTTGACAGTTTGAACAAAAATGTGTTCCCCGACCACCGACAACAGTTTTTGTCAGTATCTTTCCACATTTTTTACATGGTTCATTTGTCCGACCATACACATATAACTGCAATTGAAACATCCCAATTTCACCTTGTGTATTTACGTAAGATCGAATGGTACTGCCACCTTGTGCAACTGCTTCCTCAAGAGTTTTGATGATTTCTTTATGCAGTCTTTCGTATTCTTGATTTGATAATTGGCTAGCTGTTCGTTCAGGGTTAATTCCTGCACGAAATAATGCTTCATCTACATATATATTCCCAAGTCCAACTACAACTGATTGATCAAGTAATGCAGTCTTTATTTTACGAGATGTTTTCGCTAACCGTTCTTTAAGATATTGTACAGTAAAGTGAGAGGAAAAAGGTTCAGGACCTAGTTGAGAAAGAGGAAGACCTTGCTCCTCTTCTCCCTTTTTAAAGAGATGCATCGTGCCAAATTTTCTTACATCTCGATATCTAAGCTCTGTTTGGTCAGTAAATGTAAACAACACATGAGTATGCTGGTCCACTTCATCCTCAGCCTTATATAAGCCATATCTACCTTCCATTCTTAAATGAGAAACTAGGACATAGTCATCAAGAATAAACTTCAAAAATTTTCCTCTGCGATTTACATCATGAATGGTTTGACCGACTAATGCATCCTTAAATTGTTCAATCTCTTCTGGCTTTTTAATCATTTTTGGCCAGTGAACGGAAACCTCCTTTATTGTTTTTCCTTTAACAAGTTGAATCAAAGTTCTACGTACTGTTTCAACCTCTGGCAATTCCGGCATGTATTCATCTTCCTTTTATCTAAGGTTATTTCGCATCGTACCATGAGTTCCCATATGAATAATCTACTTTTAGTGGTACTTTTAGTTCAACTGCATTCTCCATTACATCGGGTACAATTTTTTCTAGCATTGCCACTTCCTCTTTTGGAGCTTCAAATATCAATTCATCATGAACCTGTAACAATAATTTTGTTTGCAGCTTTTCTTGCTTTAATCTCTCAGCCATATCAATCATCGCTTTCTTGATAATATCAGCCGCGCTCCCTTGTATAGGTGTATTCATTGCCGTTCTCTCCGCAAAGCTGCGAAGATTAAAGTTACGGCTTGTGATTTCGGGAATATATCTTCTTCTGTGCAGTATTGTTTTTACATAGCCTTTCTCTCTGGCATCAGCCACAATGTCATCCATGTATTCCTGAACGCCAACAAAGGTTTCTAAATAACGCCTAATGAATTCCCCAGCTTCCTTTCGGGTTATACCTAAGCTTTGTGAAAGTCCAAAATCACTTATACCATACACGATCCCAAAGTTAACTGCTTT
>DASQMK010000315.1:0-2052 GCA_035645575.1 Metabacillus sp. | reverse complement strand
AAATATGAAAATGAATGACTCCGTCTTTACCTGTTACAGCTGTATACTTAATAGCATTTGCAATAATTTGATCAAGCAAAATTCCGTTCCATTTTTTATCCGTTAAAACTGTTACAAGTTCCAAATCCGTTGTCAGTTTCGGAAAAACGTTGTGATAAATAAAACTTTCCTTTTTTTGATTAATCTTCTCCCTCACTTGAGATAACAGATCAATTTTTTCGATGATATAGTCATGCTGGAATTGATCTAAACGAAGAAAGCTTAAAACCTGATCGAGATTTTCAACGATGATTTTATTTTCTTTATAAATTAAATTTAAAAGGCTCGTTACATTGATTTCTCCTTCTTTGCTATTCTGTACAGCTAAATCTATGACTGAAGCAGGGGTTTTAATATTGTGAATAATCTGCGATATTACCTTACCCTTCTCATCATTTTTGATCTGAAGCTCGTGCTCTTTGTATAAACTTTTTCGTTTTAACCCCCTTATCGTCCCCAAAACGAGTTGCTGTTGTTTCGTTAGCCCCAAATACGATAGTTGATCAGGGTGAACGCCTGATTGGATTTGTCTTAGGATTTGGTAAAACTTGATATAATTGATTGCTTTGATAAGGAGTAACACGAAAAATAGAAAACTTGCAAGAAGCAAACAGTAATAAAAATCGATATCTTCCTTTAGTTCCAGAGTAAGAAACGTTAGAATCACCATCACCGCTCCGAAGTAGAAAAGAGCAAGGGTTAAATGATCCTTACAAAAATCAATAAACAGTTTGTTATTCATTTTGTTCCTCCAACCAGTAAGCAGTAAAAATGTAGCCATGCCCTCGTTTGGCCTGAATCGCTTCACGAATGCCAATCTCCCGCAATTTCGCTTTTACTCTGGAGATATTGACATTTAATGTATTGTTGTCGACAAATTCCGTATCATCCCATAACTCTCTTAACATATCTTCCCTTTTCACAATGGAATTCACATTTTCAGCAAGGCATTTCATAATACGAAACTCATTTTTTGTTAATTCAACTTTGTTGTCTTTGTAAATCATCTGAAATGTATTGGAATCCAATAGAAAATCCCCTATTTTCATTTGGGTTGGTTCATTCGTATAACTTCCTGTCACTCGCCGCATACAAGCCATGATTTTCGCGCGAAGAACAGCCATGCTGAACGGTTTAATGACATAATCATCCGCCCCAAGCTCCATGCCCATCACTTGTTCTATTTCACTGTTTCTGGCGGAGATGATCAAAATAGGAACATTACTTATGCTTCGAAGTGCTTTGCATATTTCAAAACCGTCATAATACGGAAGGTTAATATCAAGCAAAATCACATCCGGTTCAATGTTCATAAGCCGTTCGATCGCATTTTCAAAGTCCTCTATTTCAATAACCTCAAAGCCATATTTATTTAACATTTGCGCAATTAGTGTTCTTAGTTCAACGTCATCTTCAACGAGAGCAATTTTATACATGTGGTACCTCATATCCTTTCAGAATACCTTTTTATCAAACAATAAATCATTTATACTTCATTCATAACGAGTAAAAATGGATTGACATTGTAGTGAATGCAATTCATAGTTTCTCATGGGCTACGTCGCACCTTTGTTGCAAACGAAAAAACATAACAGTGTTACGCTTCCACAAGTCCTTCCGCCTCTTCGCGACACATAAAACACTAAATATAATGTAACATATAAGAAACACCGCAATGAATGGTCATGTCAAAGTTTGGGATTAGTAATGTTCCATACTGACGTCACATTTCGTAAGTATTCACCCTTATTCAAATTCGATCGGGTTAAATTGTATAGAATGCTTGTAGTACAGTCAGTGCTTGTACTGCAAATCCAAATTATGTTGTATGAACAATGAAACGGACGATGACGATAGAATGTTAAAGATTATGGGAAATTAAATACTTTGCGATAGAAGTTCTTTCTTTTTCATCGTAAAATTGGTAATAGGATCGTTATAGTTTCATACACTCCCTTTTTACCATAATAACATGGGTGGTTTTTATGAAAGAAATGTACCCGAAAAATGGGC
>DASQMK010000314.1:0-5585 GCA_035645575.1 Metabacillus sp. | reverse complement strand
ATTCACATAAAGTTTGCTTTCTTTAATAAACGAATTTGTGTAGTCCGATCTGCTTTTTTAATTAAATCAATTAATTGTTCTTTAGACATGTCTTCTAATCTTTCTAGTGGAATTTTTGTGTCAACGTCCACAGTTAAAAGTTCTTCTAAATTTTTCTTAGATACGTAATCGTTTAATGTTGTTGTAGCATTGGCATGATCTCCATGGGCTTGCATTAACTTTATATCTCCGCCACTTAGAATACTCACCTCGTTTATTGATGCTTTTTTGAAAGAGTGGAATACAATTCTCCTATGACCAAAATCAATATTATCTCGAATGTAATCCATCATTTTTTGAATAGTTTTAGTTGTTAGCTGAAAAATTTTATCCCTTTTCACCTCTTCTTTGAACTGCATTAATTCTTGATATAGATCATCAGATAACTTCTTGTAAGATGTCTTATTTCCTTTACCAATTGTTTTGATATACCATATATCATCAATGTTGATGATATCATTGAACTCAAGATTTAATATAGACTGCAATCGCCAAGCTGTTGCGTAAGCGACCCTGATAAAAAGAGCTTTTTCTTTGCCTTTTCTTGTTTTAGACACAAGCTCCATTGCTGTAAGAACCTCTTCATGAGTCATGGAATCGTAACTTTCTTTATCATGTTCATCGTACCTCTCCACATTAAACCACGACACATCTACATTAAATCCGTCATCGACTAGTCTTTTATAGCATTCACGAATTGAAGAAATTACGTTATTTACTGTCGTCCCTTTATGGCGCTCTTTAAGAGCTACTTGATAAGTTTCAATTTGTTTTTTAGTGAAGATAAGGTCTTCCTCGATCAGTTGTTCTAGCTCTTTGCCTCTCATTGTCCTAAAAAAATCACGAATATGCCTTTCATAAGTTGATGCGGTGTTTTGACTGTTCTGTCCCTTACGTATCAAATAAGTTCTGATTGTTCCATAAACATTTTTATCCTCATTTTTTGTATTGAATTGAATTACATTTTCTAATTTAGCCATATGCCCCTCCTCTTCTAAGTATAACATAATTAAACTATATTATACTTATTCTTCAACTTGTGATAATAAAAGAAACCCATAAAAACCCAATCATTTACTATTTTTTACAACGTTTTAGGAGGTTGCTCAAACCTACTAAATTATCAATACTATTAATAATATATAAAATATATAATAATTAATAGTATAACTCTTAGTATTATTAATTAATTATTAACTGTATTGATTATTGGTAGGTTTGGATAACCTTCTAAAAAATTGTAAAACATCTTCCATTCACACTCCCAACCAGATATAATCATTCGCCTCCATCTTCTTAAAGTTATCGCCTTTTGTCTTCCACTCTTTATGAATCACTTTTATATAATTCTTTCTCTTTAAATTTTCAAGATAAGTATAAAAAGTGCTTCTGTCGATCCCAACCTCAGATATAATCTTATAAATTGGCACTGAATACATGTTGTTTTTTCTTCCAAAGCACCGTGACTTTAAAAAACCGTATATTAAAAACTCAATGTTATTAAAATCATCGCTCCTTAAAAAAGTCAAAAATTCTTTAATTGTTATCTTATGTGTTCGCTCAATACTGTATAAAGTCCCGTACTCTGAACCTTCATAGCCAGAAGTGAGAAACAAAGGTTCTTTCACTACATAATTTTTATTTTTAACTATCTTTTTAAACTTAGCATAATTTACGTCATCAGATTTCAATTCACTAATCAATATAAATTCTCTTAAAGGAATTTTATTTATCGTCTCCTCTTTATCGATTGTGTATCTCACGGGGTACTCTCGTGTTGTCAGTGTAAGGTGAAGTTTGTCTAACAGTCCATCCTTTTTAATAACTCTGTCAATAGTTTTTGTATCTCTACTATAACCAAGAAGCTCTTTAATATCTTTGTTTTGGACATAGGTCTGATTATCAAGATCGACAAAGTATGTATATTTATATAAAAAGGCAACTGCAACAAGATAAGAATATCCAAAGGCAACCTGTTGAATATTTGTACTCCCATTTCTATTCCTAATACATTTAGATAATGTTTTAAAAATGCTATTAGGAAGTCTCACACTAGACAGTACATCCTGATTGTAAATCCCTTCAAAATGATTCATCATATCAAAATCACCATCTCCTTATACTTAGGTTTAAATAACCTCCTTACCAATATAACAAATAATGTTTTTGGTGTCAAGAATGTAACTGTCAATTAAAACCCCTTCGTATAGCCGATCACATTTATCGATCTTGACAAAACCAATTAATAATGTTATATTAATTATAAGTAGTTCGGATCATTCCTCTCTACTAAACTAATTAATAATGACAATGGGGTGAGTTGGTGGGGTCTGTTGCAATTGACATACATAAAAAAGAGAGGGATTTCAAAGTTTTAACTTTGTCAGATGAAATGGTAGTTAAGTATTTAATTTTATTCAGAAGCAAAGTTGATACATCCCGATTGGCAAGTGTGAATATCAATATTGATCAAGCTGGAGATATTTTTGAATTTAATCAGGAGTTAATTTCTCTATATGCCTCTCTAGATAAACTGATTGAAAAAATTTCATTCAAGGAAAAAGATAAACAGTTTCTCAATTTATTATTTGATGGACATTCTGTGTCTGATATTATTGAAAATTTTGATTATCCAAGAATGACAGCCTATCGAACTTTAGACAGAATCATAGCTAGGATAGTTGATACGAATGAAGAGGATTGGATCAAATCAATAAAGGTTAACTTGATTCCAACCAAATAATTAAGGATAACTGTTAAAACGATGAGTTGTAGTGAGAAAATTATAGAAAGGATTGTTTTTGAGTGAAGATTCAACTCCCCAATGGGATTAAGCTTAATCTTGAAGAAAATATCACCTTAGAACAAAAGCTTAAAAAAGTTGAAGACTTGACTAATGAATGGCGATCTGCTATAGAGCGGAATTGGGATTCCATTACGATTAGGTTTTTCTTAGATGGATTAGCTAATTATCTTGTTTGGCACAAGGATGAAGATGATAA
Source organism: Metabacillus sp. (assembly GCA_035645575.1). Lineage (GTDB taxonomy): Bacteria > Bacillota > Bacilli > Bacillales > Bacillaceae > Metabacillus. The sequence continues at coordinate 2,544 of DASQMK010000314.1, read as the reverse complement.
AAACAAGCATAATAAAGATATGATATCAAACTGGAAGATCGAGCAGATGGAAGGAAAAAGAAAGACGAATAGCATTCCATTTTCAAGTCTATCAACAATTAATAAGGAATTGTTAGGGTTGGAGGGTAATAATGATGGCAAAAAGAAAAACTAAGTTGCAAAAATCTACGGCCATTCTAAATAACTCCAAAGTAACCCAATGGTGTTATGTTAATACGGATAACGAATTTAGATTTATGGATAAAATTTTTACTATAAGTAACAAGGTTGAGGAATACAAAGTACATAATAAGGCTGGAACAATTGATGACTACACGAATGAAGCGTACATGGAGGAAATTCTTGTAACAATAGATAGCGATGATAGGCTACGCTTCTATAACCAAAACTACGATTTGATAGATAATAAGTTTGTTAAAATTAAAGAATGAAAGGAGTGTTTGCGTATTGAATCTTTCGAAGCTGATTCATGAAGTATGGAAAGATGACCGTATACGTGAATTAAGATTACGAAAAGATGAAGTGAAAATCTTAGTAGAAGTCTTGATAGATAATATCGGTAAAGGTCTTTTAAAACACGGTGTTGTAAAATTGAAGAATTTACTCACTTTAGAAGTCAGAAAAGCAAAAGGAAGAAAGATCAAAAACCCTCAAACGGGAGAGCACATGTATTCAAATGATTATTTTAAAATTGGTACTAGACTTTCTAAGAAAATGAGAGAAGAACTAAATAAATCCAACAAATAAGAAAAGACATTGACTAAAGGGAGAAACGGTATGAAGTTTATTGTAGATACAAATGTTCTTTTAATTAAGCCAGAGATTATTAATGAATATGATTGTGTAATCCCCTCTCATGTATTAAGAGAAATTGAACATTTAGAAAAGACAAGAAAAAGTGACAGACAACTTCAATACGATATTCGAAAGTTAAAAAGATTTCTAGATGATACATCGTCTCATATTTATATTGATTTGAAAGATTATACTTTTACTCTAGACGAAAGTTTAGATGGGCAATATGTCGATAATATCTTGCTTCAAGTCGCAGTAGATAATGGATACGGGATGATTTCAAACGATCGACTTATCAAAGAAAAATGCAAAATGTTTGAAATCCCCATTAAAAATTTCAACGAAAACACCTTTATTGAACATAAAGGATTTAAAGAATTTTTGATGACAAAAGAGGAACTCGATGAAGTTTATCTTAATTTAAACGTAAACAAATTTAATTTATTGATAAATGAATATGCAGTTATCAATGACGATTTAAACGGTGAATTGATGGATATCTTGAAATGGAATGGTGAAATGCTCCAGTCGCTACGCAATAAAAAAGGTCGTATTAAAAATGGATTCAAAACCGATCAGTTTGGAGAATTTCAGCCTCGTGATGAACAACAAGTTATGGCCGTAGACAGCATTTTGAATAATCAACTAACTTCTATTCGAGGTCGTGCAGGAAGTGGAAAATCAATTATCGCATTGAATACAGCATGGAGTCTCGTTGAAAAAGAAGGATATAAACTGGTTATCTTCGTCAACCCTACCCCACTTCGCGATTCTCAAGAACTTGGATTTTATAAGGGAGATAGATTGGAGAAACTATTACAATCGGCTGTAGGCACTATGCTTAGGTCTAAATTTGGTGATGAAGATGAAATCATTAAACAGATTAATGATAATAATCTTGAAATCCTCCCTTTTGTAGACTTGCGCGGTTATGATACAGGAGAAATGAAAACAATTGTTTGGATTTTAGAGGCACAAAATTTAACAGCCGACCTGTTGAAATTGGGACTGCAACGTATTAGCGACAATACAAAGGTTATTGTTGACGGAGATTATTTTGCTCAAGTAGATAAAGATGTATACTCATCAAACAATGGCATGAGACGAATGAGTGAAGTGTTTAGGGGGAATGAAATTTATGGAGAAATTGAACTTCAAACAATTCACAGAAGTAAAATTGCAGACATCGCTGACAGAATGTAAGAATAGCACTTGACAAAACTAATTAATAATGTTATTATAATTACATAACCAATAAGGCGCTCACAGCAAAATTATTTTAGGCTAAATTGTTAATGTTTATAAAATCGTTATTGAAAATTTTGCGCCTTGATTTTTCATCTATAGCTCAATGGTAGAGCACCTGACTGTTAATCAGGGGGTTGTAGGTTCGAACCCTGCTGGATGAGTAGGTGGAGCTTCCACTCCACCGTATTCTGTAATGTAAAGTTTGCACATATGCACCACTCCTTTCTAGGTCTTACTGGTGTGCTAGACCTCAAAAAGACGTAGACCAGAGTTATGCTTCTCTTCAAAAAGCTTAAATCTGGGTATAGGGCAGTCTGGTAGCCTACTCCTCTTGGACAGGAGATGTCGTTGGTTCGAATCCAGCTACCCAGACCATTGCGAAGTAGACAAACTGGTAAAGTCACTAGCCTTTGAAGCTAGGATTTGTAGGTTCGAAGCCTACCTTCGCAGTTTTAAAGACACATACAGCAAAACTACTACTACATATTGTTATGATAAAAC
>DASQMK010000313.1:0-5398 GCA_035645575.1 Metabacillus sp. | reverse complement strand
AGGGTATATAAATCTAGTGAATAGAGCATATAAAGAACTTTTTGAGGTAGACTCAGCTAGCTTCCTTTATCAGCTTTATTATGACGCATTCAAGCATCAGGAAATCATAGAGATTGTGGAAGAAATATTTATGACCGAAGTGAAGGTCCGAAAACAGTTGCACCTTCCACTAAATATTGAGCGAAGACATTTTGAAGTGTACGGGGCTCCAATTATCGGTACGAATGATGAATGGAAAGGAATTGTTCTTGTTTTTCATGATATTACAGAATTGAAAAAATTGGAGCAAATGCGAAAAGACTTTGTAGCAAATGTCTCACACGAGTTAAAAACGCCAATCACATCTATTAAGGGCTTTAGTGAAACCTTATTAGATGGTGCTCTTAGTGATAAACAAACAGCCGAATATTTTCTTTCAATTATATTGAAAGAAAGTGATCGTCTTCAAACATTGATTAAAGATTTATTAGATTTGTCGAAAATAGAGCAGCAAGGATTCCAGCTCTCTATTCAACCATGTGATTTAAGAGAAATATTAGATGACATTTCAGTGATACTTGAAAGCAAGGCGAAAGAAAAGGATATAGAATTAACTGTTACACTCCCTGAAAACTTGACATATATTGAAGGGGACATTTATCGATTAAAACAGATTTTTATTAATTTAATAAACAATGCCTTAACATATACACCACAGGGTGGATCTGTCCATGTAAAGGTTGAAAAACATGATGGATATGCCTTAGTAACCGTATCTGATACAGGCATAGGGATTAAGCAAGAAGAGATTCCAAGAATATTTGAGCGATTCTATCGTGTTGATCGGGCAAGAAGTCGAAATTCAGGAGGTACCGGTTTAGGTTTAGCTATTGTCAAACACTTAGTTGAGGCTCATAAGGGACAAATTAGTGTACAAAGTGAAGTTGGTAAAGGAACAACATTTACAGTAAAATTAAATAAAAAAATTGAAAAGTTACTTTAACTATCTAGCTCTAAATCGTTTTTTCGACATACTTTACAAATAATTTACATCAAATTTAATATTCCTTAATAAAAGGTTGGTAATATACTAAGTGAAAACCCCTTCATCCAAGGAGCCAATCTTTTGGACGTAAGTCATGTACTTACGTCCCTTTTTTTGTTTAAAAGTCTAATTTCTACCTATTCCCTCCCCCGCTATCATAACAATTTAGTTCCTAGTACCACATATTACATACAATAAATAATGTGAAGAACGACGAAAATCTCGTGGAATTGAAATATTTGAAACCTTTTTGAAATGAAATCGTATGTAAAGTATCACAATAGAATAGACATAACGTAAGAAAGGTAGGGGGTTACATGATTAGTTTAAAACGAATTTTTTCTATCATCGGTTTTGCCTTATTAATTATTGTATTAGCTATTGTTGCATTTACTTCGTGGTATACCGTTGATGAATCAGAACAGGCTGTTATGATTACACTTGGTGAAGTTGAAGAAGGGATTAGTGAGCCGGGTTTACATTTTAAGTATCCATGGCCAATCCAGTCGGTAGAAGTTCTTTCGAAGGAAACCTTTAGTCTACAGTTTGGCTATGAAGAAACGGAAGATGGAGAGGTAAAGGATTTTCCGAAAGAAACAAAAATGATTACAGGTGACGAGAATATCGTTTTAGCTGATATGGTTGTTCAATGGAAAATAACTGAACCAGGGAAATATTTATTTAATGCAGAAAATCCTACAGAAATGCTTGAGGATGCTACTTCAGCTAGCTTAAGAAGTATTATCGGCAGCTCAACAATAGATGATGCTCTAACATCAGGGAAAGTAGAAATTGAAAAGCAAGTTCAAGAATTATTATCTACACTAGTCGAAGAATACGATATTGGTATTACAATACTAGCTGTAAAATTACAGGATGTAGACCTACCAAATGAGGAAGTAAGAAAAGCTTTTACAAACGTAACAGATGCTAGAGAAACAATGAACACTAGAAAGAATGAGGCAAATAAATACCGTAATAAACGAACTGAAGAGGCACAGGGAGAAAAGGATGCGATTATGTCATCTGCTGAAGGAGATAAAGCTGCTCGTATTGAAGAAGCTCGCGGTGATGTAGCTCAGTTTAATGCGATTTATAATGAGTATGTAAATGCAAAGGATATTACGCAAAAACGTTTAGTTTTAGAAACAATCGATCAAGTGCTCCCAAATGCTGAAATTTATATTATGGAGGACAATGGGAATACAATGAAGTATTTACCTATTAAAGATGGAACAGCAACAAAACCTGTAGCACCAACTGAACAGGAAGGAAGTGAAACGAATGGGCAATGATAATGTAGTAAATATGGAAGAGAAAAAGCCAGCCTTTTCTTTTAAGGGTTATCTTCGAGCAGGAATCATCCTTATTATTACGATCTTGATTCTTGTATTGGTGCTAACTAACCTGTTCATTGTAAAAGAAAATGAATACAAGGTTGTTCGCCAATTCGGAGAAGTTGTCCGTATTATAGAAGAACCGGGATTAAATTATAAAATTCCTTTTATCCAATCAGTCACAACACTTCCTAAATATCAAATGACATATGACGTGGAAGAAGCTGAAATAAATACAAAGGACAAAAAGCGACTCATAATTGATAATTACACAGTGTGGAGAATAGATGATCCAAAGAAAATGATTTCAAATGCGAGATCAATTGTAAATGCTGAAACAAAAATGGCGGAATATGTTTTTTCAACTGTTCGTTCTGAATTAGGGCAATTAAATTACGATGAAATCATTAACGATGAAAAGTCCTCAAGAGGTAGCTTAAATGACAAAGTAACCGAGATTGTTAATAATTTACTTGACGCAGGTGATTACGGAGTAGTTGTAACAGATGTACGAATGAAAAGAACAGATTTGCCTTCTGAAAATGAAGAATCTGTGTTTACTCGAATGATTTCAGAGCGAGAATCAACAGCACAGGGGTATTTATCAAAAGGTGATGCTGAAAAAAATCGTATTATTGCTGAAACCGATCGGGAAGTAAAAGAAATGCTAGCAAAGGCAGAGGCAGATGCTGAGGTTATTCGAAGTGAAGGGGAAAAAGAAGCGGCAAGAATTTATAATACTGCCTATTCAAAAGATCCTGCATTTTATGAAATGTACCGTACGCTGCAATCTTATAAACAGACTATCGATGAAGAAACAGTCATCATAATACCATTTGATTCACCTTATGCAAGTTTGTTAAAGGGAGTACAATAATCGTATAAGAAAAACTTGGCTTGTCGCAAAGTACTGATGGCGAAAGCCTTAGTTTTTCTAATACTATCATTCATAAAATTATAAACTTTCTGATAGTATAATATAAAAGGACCCTAGTTTTCCTTTCTATTTGTAGTCATGATAAAATAGAAGAGGAAAACTAGGGTTTTTGTATAAATAAAAAGTTTGCGAACAGATATTATTCGCTTGAATAGAGGAGGATATAAGGATTGACAAAGAAGCTGGTTTTAATTGACGGAAATAGCATAGCTTATCGAGCATTTTTTGCATTACCTTTACTAAATAACGATAAAGGTGTACATACGAATGCAATATATGGGTTTACGATGATATTAATGAAGATTTTAGAGGATGAAAAACCAACTCATATGCTAGTTGCTTTTGATGCAGGAAAAACAACGTTTAGGCATAAAACGTTCCAAGAATATAAAGGGGGAAGACAAAAAACTCCACCAGAATTATCAGAGCAATTCCCGTTTATTCGTGAGTTGTTGGATGCTTACCAAGTATCAAGGTATGAACTTGAAAATTATGAAGCAGATGATATTATCGGAACATTATCTAGACAAGCTGAGAAGGATGGCTATGAAGTTAAGGTTATTTCAGGAGATAAAGATTTAACCCAATTAGTAACAGATAAAATAACGGTAGATATTACGAAAAAAGGTATTACGGATGTTGATTCATATACTCCTGAGTTTGTAAAAGAGAAGTATGGCCTAACTCCAGAGCAAATTATTGATATGAAAGGTTTAATGGGCGATACGTCTGATAATATTCCGGGAGTACCGGGTGTAGGTGAGAAAACCGCTATAAAACTTTTAACAGAATTTACAACATTGGAAAATGTATTAGATTCAATAGAAAAAGTTAGTGGGAAAAAGCTTAAAGAAAAGCTAGAGGAAAACCGTGAACAAGCATTAATGAGTAAAAAGCTCGCCACAATCGATTGCGAAGCACCGCTCTCTATTACGTTGGATGAAGTTCATTATGAAGGTTTTGATCCTCAAAAGGTTACAGGTCTGTTCAAGGAGTTAGGCTTTAATTCATTATTAGACAAAATGGGAACTGAAGCTTCTGAAGAAGAAATTGAAGACATTAGCTTTGAAGTAGTAAGTGAGTTTACACAAGAAATCTTAACTGATGAAGCTTTTCTTTACGCTGAAGTATTAGAGGATAGTTATCACCAAGCCGAAATTAGAGGTTTTTCGATCATCAATGAAAATGGACATTATTACATTCCGGCCAAACTTGCTTTATCATCTGTTCAATTTAAAGAATGGGCAGAGGATGAGTCTAAACAGAAAACGGTTTATGATGGAAAGAAAACAACAGTATCTCTTAGTTGGAAGGGAATTTCACTAAAAGGAATCAACTTTGATGTATTAATAGCTGCTTATTTACTAGATCCTTCTGCAACCTATGAGGATGTGGCAAGTGTCGCAAAGGCTCATGGAGTGACTGTTGTTCAGCATGATGAGGTTGTGTATGGGAAGGGGGCGAAGCGCTCTCTACCAGATGATGATAAGCTAGGGGAGCATCTTGTTCGAAAAGGACTAGCTATTTCGGATTTAAAGGAAAAGCTAATTGATCAATTAGAAAATAATGATCAGACTGCCCTTTTATACGATTTGGAATTGCCTCTATCATTAATACTTGCTGAAATGGAGGCAACAGGTATAAAAGTCGATGTTGATCGATTAAAAGAGATGGGGAAACATCTTACTGATCAGTTAAAAGAATTAGAAGAAAGTATTTATGCTCATGCAGGTGAGGCCTTTAATATTAATTCACCAAAGCAGCTTGGCGTGATTTTATTTGAAAAATTAAATCTTCCTGTTGTTAAAAAAACAAAGACGGGCTATTCAACTTCTGCTGATGTATTAGAAAAGCTCGAAGATAAACATGAAATTGTAAAGGATATCCTTCATTACAGACAACTTGGAAAATTACAATCTACCTATATAGAGGGCTTATTAAAGGTTGTACACACAGATACGCAGAAAATACACACACGATTTAACCAAGTGCTAACTACAACTGGTAGACTCAGTTCAATAGATCCAAATCTGCAAAATATTCCGATTCGTTTAGAGGAAGGGAGAAAGATTCGTCAGGCATTTGTTCCATCAAAAAAGG
>DASQMK010000312.1:0-4558 GCA_035645575.1 Metabacillus sp. | reverse complement strand
ACATTTGAAAATGTTGAGGAGACTGGCTTATCTGATAAAGAAGATTTCAATAAGTGGTATGGTCAGTGGAAAGAAAGACAAGGGAGACAGAAGGAATCAAATGCTGAATCAGTTGAGCTGATGAAAAAGAATAACCCAGCTATCATTCCTCGAAATCACAGGGTAGAAGAAGCGTTAGAAGCCGCAGTTGATAAAGGCGATTATCACATAATGGAGCAGCTGCTTGAAGCTTTATCAGAACCTTACGCACATTCACCACATCAGGCTAAATATTGTACAGTCCCTGCGGATTTAGATGGTACGTATCGAACTTATTGTGGAACATGACAAAAATGAGATGATTTTGATACTATATAAAATGCTACCCTTTTGCCTTAAGGTAGCATTTTTGTGTTGAAGACTGTTAATTTATTCTAGTAATGAATAGATTCCATATTCGTTTACAGTCCTTTATACTAGTTTAGTATGTGTTTTGAAGGTAAAAGACTAATTTATAGTCGTTTTTATAGATTCAAAGAGAGAAGGAGGAACACAATTGACCATATCTAAAGGGGAAATCATGGTGGCTGAAATCAGCCATTTAGATGAAAAAGGCTCAGGTAGAGCTGAAGTTTGGCGGAAAAATGAATTAGGAAATCCAAAGAAGCTAAAACTAACAATTCCAATGACTCTTCCAGGAGAGAAAGTACGGGTGACGGTTGATCAGCCTGAAAGAAAAAGAAGAAAGGCTATGCCAGATGAGATTGTTGAAGCTCATCTGGATCGAACAACGCCACCTTGTCCACACTTTGATAAATGTGGTGGATGTGTATGGCAGCATTGGAGCTATTCAGCGCAGTTAAACGAAAAAACCGAACATGTAAAACATGCGATTGAGAGCCAGGGCTTTGACCCAAAGCTAGTTCAAGAGACAATCGGAATGGACAATCCTTGGAGATATCGCAATAAAATGGAGTTCACATTTTCTCCTGAAGGCGCTCTTGGTTTACATGAACAAGGGAACTTCCGAAAAATTATCTCTCTTGAAACATGCTTAATTGCCGGAGAAGAAATGGTAGAAGCGGCAATGGAAGTGGCAAAATGGGTGAAGGAACATGAATTGAAGGGGTATAATAAAGACCTTCATGAAGGCTTGCTTCGTCATTTAATGGTCAGACAATCCTTTGCTACAGGTGAAATCATGTTAGCTATTTTCGCTACTGAATCACCAGAGGAGTACCAAGAAGCTGTTCATGACTTAGTTTTACGTATTGAACAGAAGTTTCCACAAGTAAAAAGCTTATTATGGCTTGAAAATACGCAATGGGCTGACCGAACTCAAGCGGAAAAAAGTCATATCCTGTCTGGACGCGATTTTATCAATGATGAGATGGACGGCTACCGATTCCGTCTTTGGTTTGATACATTTTTCCAAACTAATCCTACTCAAGCTCAAAAATTAGTTGATTTAGCAATCGAGATGGGGAAACCACAAAAAACAGAAAAAATGATTGATCTATTCTGCGGAGTTGGGACGTTCTCGCTTCCTTTTGCAAATAAAGTAGGAAAGCTTGCTGGAATTGAAATTGTCGAAACGTCGATTGAGTCAGCTAAACGTAATGCAGAAGACAATGGCATCTCAAACACGGACTTTTTAGCGAAGGATGCACGAAAAGGAATTGACCAAGTGTTAGAGAGCTTTGGACATCCTGAACTTCTTCTTCTCGATCCACCTCGTTCAGGTGCCGGCGGTAAAGTAATGAGAAGAATCGGACGCTCAAAACCACAACGAATTGTTTATGTGTCATGTAATCCTGACACGTTTGCCACAGATATAAAAGAACTTGAACCATTTGGTTATCAATTAAAAATGGTTCAGCCAGTGGATTTATTCCCACATACTGTTCATGTGGAATGTGTGGCATTATTGGAGCTGCAATAATTTTAACTCCCTTTGTTGTCCTAATAATTTAGGAGAGAAAGGGAGCTTTTTTAAGTTTCAATCACTTCACTGTGCTATTTTTGTCGAAAATTCCCGAATTGTAAATAAATCTAGAAAATCGAAAATAATTTAAAAGAAACATCAAAAAAATTCTAATAATAGAAAATAAATGATAAAAATAGTAATTAAGTCTAAATTAAAGGTTTGCCATCAAGTAGTAAAGTAATTTTACTTAAAAGTATATCCACTCAGGGATTATTGGAGAAAAATTAAATTTTGAGTAACTTTAATAGCATTGTCTTCTCTTTTTTATGAATACTTAAACCGCTATACTGTATTAGTAGACTCTTTTAATAGGAGGAATTTTTTGTAAATGAAATCAAAAGCAGTTTTTTTAGATATGGATGGAACCATATTAAATCATCAAAATAAGGTAAGTATACGAACAAAGGAAATAATTGATGAATTAAGAGCACAAGGAATATACGTTTTTATTGCAACTGGTCGAGCATATGATGAAATAGAGGGAATAGTTCCTGAAGGCTTTCAAGTCGATGGTGTTGTATCCTCGAATGGTATGGCAGGCTATATCGGTGAAAAAGTTATTTTTGAACATTCGCTTTCCCGAGAATTAGTTGATAGGATTATTCAAAAAGCCAGAAAAAATAAGGTTTACTATGAACTCTTTCCTTATCGAGCAGCACGAATATCAATAAATCAGGATCAACAATATATGGTAGATGAAATCCGCGACCCAAAGCCTGATAGTGTCGGGATTAATGAATGGCTATCTCGCAAAAAAGCAATTAAGGAAGAGATATCCTGGGAAGAACAAATTTCAGGGAATGAGTTTTCGAAGTTTTATTTCTTTGCTAGAACAAAAGAACAGATCAATCTTTGGAAAGAAGAACTTGAACAATTAAAACAAGAAATAGATTTTACGATGTCAGTATCATCAGAGCATAATGCAGAAGTAATGGTTGCGAATGTTAATAAAGCAACTGGAATTCAGCATATGCTAAAGACATTCAACTTAAACATGGACGAGGTAATGGCGATTGGAGATAGTGATAATGATATTCAAATGCTTCAGACTGTTGGTTTTTCGGTAGCTATGAAAAATGCGCCTGATCGTATTAAAGAGATGGCTGATGATGTAACTGAATTTACTTGTGATGAAGATGGAGTTTATCATTATCTTAAAGGGTATTTTACATAATAAATGGTATTGGGTCAGTAGGTTATGCTTGCTGGCTTTTTTATACTATCTGCCTATAGGATGTTACGGAAGATAGTATGTGAAAAACTTGGCTTGCGTCATTAGGGATTAGCGATAAGTTAAGCTTTTCTAAACATATTTGTGAAATTTGTAAGTCTATTATCATTAATTTGTATAGAATGAAATAAAACTTTGCTATTATAATGACAGGTGAATAATAAAACGTTATCATATTTTATAAATCTAGGTCTATATGATTATTTTCGCTTAAAAATGACAAATGAAAAAATAAAATTTTATTTATATAGCTACTTGACTTTTTAAAGAAAATGGGTAAAAATTGAGTAAAATATTTTACTAAAATATTGTAAAGGTGTTTTGTGTATTCTTGTTTTTGAAACGAAATGGGGTGGGAAGAATGGCTAAAATTAAGGATATTGCAGAAGAAACAGGTTTTTCCATTTCTACAGTTTCTCGTGTATTAAATAATGATCAAAGTCTTTCTGTACCGGATGAAACGCGAGAAAAAATCTACGATGCTGCAGAGAGATTGAATTATCGCAAAAAAACGGTAAAGCCACTAGTGAAAAACATTGCTTTTTTATATTGGTTAACAGATAAAGAAGAACTTGAAGATGTTTATTTTAAATCAATGAGATTAGAAATAGAAAAATATGCAAAAAAACATAATATCGAATTAACTACTTACAAAATTACAGACGGAATAAAAGCCATACCTGATCATATAGAAGGCTTTTTAGCGGTTGGAACATTTTCAGAAAAAGAACTTGCACACTTAAGGAAGCTTACTCCGAATGGAGTGTTTATTGATTCTACCCCAGATCCAAATCACTATGACTCCGTAAGACCTGACCTTGCCCAAATTACAGTGAGAACAGTCGATTTCTTAATTGAAAAAGGTCATAATAAAATCGGATTTATCGGAGGGACATATCATAATCCTAATACTGATCAGGATGAAATGGATATACGTGAAAAAACGTTCCGTCAGTATATGACTGAAAAAGGATTATTACAGGATCATTTTATCTTTTGTCATCGGGGATTTTCAGTTGATAATGGGTATAATTTAATGAGTCAGGATATTGAGAAGCTTGATGATCAGCTGCCGACAGCCTTTTTTGTTGCTGGTGATCCGATTGCTGTTGGGTGTTTACAGGCGTTAAATGAACGAGGCATCGCGATTCCGAATCGAGTTAGTGTTGTAAGTATTAATAATATAAGTGTCGCGAAATATTTATCCCCGCCTTTAACTACTTTTCATATCGATATGAAGGAAATATGTAAGAATTCTATTGAATTTCTATTGGAGAGAGTTTTAGAGAAACGAAAAAATGTGAAAACATTGTATATTGGATCAGAATTAATCATTAGAAAAAGTACAAATTAATAGCATG
>DASQMK010000311.1:0-1614 GCA_035645575.1 Metabacillus sp. | reverse complement strand
TACCTCTTTTAAACGATTTGATACCATTTCGATAAGCTTTAAGGACACGCTAGGCCGCTCTTGTATGATTTTTTTAAATTGGCTTTTATCTATTGTGCAAATAACGGAATCTTCCCATGTTTCTGCATATAAATTTTCAGATCCTGTTGTAAATGATCCAATCTCACCAAATATATGACCGGTTCCTAATATATCAATCGTAAACTCTTTCCCACCATCAGATAATTTATATAAACGAACTTTACCAAATTTAATTAAATACAAGATCTTTTGATCTATGTGTGGAGAAGTAATAATCGTACCTTTTTTTATGAGCTTCATAGGAGTGACAGGTTCAATTTGTTTTAACTCTTCGATTTCCAACTCACTAAACAGCTGTATTCTTGATAAATATTTAATCTTATCCATGAAATCCTCCGATTATTGTAGTTTAGACTACATTTTTTGGGAGTTTAGAAAGCATATAATTTAATGTAATGAAACACATTTTATACAAAGGGGGAAAAGTTGTGGATTTAATAATCCTAATTATTCAACTCATTTTAATTTGTATCTTCGCACTGTCAATATCTATGAAATTGCTACGTACAACATCAATGGTTCAACATTGGAAAGAATATCGTTATCCAATGTGGTTCATGTATGTAACTGCCATATTAGAGCTAGTAGGTGTGATTGGATTGGTTTTTGCATTTTGGATTCCAGAATTCTTAAAATTTTCAGGTGTCCTATTTACCTTTCTAATGTATGGTGCAATACACGCTCATTTTGTTAGAGCTAAGCATAAACTGATTATGGCACTCAACGCCCTAGTTATGCTTATCCTCTCTATTGTGATCATCTTTGTTTAAAAGGTATTAAACAAGTTTCAAGTTAATTCGAATAAAATCCTAATCTCACAATGAAATAGATAAAAGATTAGGATTTTATTATTCAAGTATAAGGCCAAATTCTATAAAGGAGAGCTCGTTTTGTAAGCTAAATCAATGTTTTAGCAAAAAATCAACCATTCTGTTAAATGCCTCATGCTCTGAATTCATATTATATTTTGGAGAGTATGGATCGCTAAATCCATGTTGTCCATTAAATTTGTGTATCTCAACTCTCTTTTCCTTTAAGCATAAAACTAACTCATCAACATTAAATGAATGCTCTTTTTCTGGAAAAAATAGCATTGTTGGACATAAAGGGTTTATTTTTAAATAGTTTCTAATTCGTGAACCATAGTATCCAACTATTCCATCGAGACAATCTATTTCACTACACAACCAAGCAATAGTTGCCCCAACACTAAATCCAATAATATATACTTTTTTATATGTATCTTTACATTCTAAAACTATACCTTTAATTATATCCGAAGCATCCGTAAAACCTATATTCTCCATAAAATTCTGATAAGCAATTTCCTCCTGTAAATATGTAAATGGTTCTTCTTGTATTAATAAATTAGGGCAAATTACATCAAAACCATTTTCTGATAATGAGTGACAGATATTGTTCATATGCTGGTTAATCCCGTAGATTTCATGAACGACAATGATTATTTTGTTTGACTTAGTAAGTATATTTATTACCTTTTACCTCCTATTCCCCTTCCCTTTATTTTAAAGT
>DASQMK010000310.1:0-3595 GCA_035645575.1 Metabacillus sp. | reverse complement strand
TAAATATGGAAGATGATATGAAAGAACAAACAACTCCAGCAACTTTAAGAACGCGAGGTGAGTCTGTTGGCTCGTAAAGATCGAAAAAAAATCGTTCAATTACAAAATAGAAGCTTAATCTCAATGACGACTCCTAAGTCACCGATTGCTGAACAGTTCCGTACAATTCGTACGAATATTCAATTTTCGAGTGTGGACGAAGAGCTTCAAACAATGATTGTGACTTCATCTGGACCTGCAGAGGGGAAATCAACTACAACTGCTAACTTAGCTGTCGTATTCGCGCAACAAGGAAAACGAGTTTTGTTAATAGATGCGGATTTGCGGAAACCAACTGTACACTATACTTTCCGTACGGAGAATCATATTGGTCTATCAAATGTATTAACAAGACAAGCATCATTAGAAGAAGCCGTTGCAACAACAGCACAGGACAAGCTTTGGGTATTACCAAGCGGGCCTATTCCACCAAACCCATCTGAATTATTAGGTTCTAAGGGGATGACGACTCTCTTAGAACAAGCAAAAGGTGAGTATGATGTAATCATTCTTGATACTCCTCCTGTATTAGCTGTAACTGACGCTCAAGTATTATCAAACTTGGCTGATGGGGTTGTTTTAGTAGTGAGCAGTGGCAAAACAGAAGTAGATGCTGCTAAGAAAGCAAAGGAATTATTAGATAGTGCAAAAGCAAGGATCTTAGGTGTTGTCTTGAATAATAAAAAGGTTCAAGACAGTCAGTTTTATTACTACTACGGGGAAAAATAGTCATATTTCGACAAAATCTCCCCTTTTTCTTTTTGTTTTACTAATATAAGACAACTCACTAAATTTTAAGTTCGTATATATTGCATTTGACTGTTTTACATTGGTGATGTCTCCTAACCGTTATCAATGGAGGCACTCGGTCATGCTGTGGGTGAGAAAGTTCTCACCTTAGACGTTCGTCGTCACTGGGATGATGTGAGGGTGGGTTAGATGCCCTCATATTATTATAAAAATATAAAACGAAATAGCGATAAATATTTACTGCTATTTCGTTTTATATTTTAAATTTTTATTTCAATGAAATAGGTGAATATAACATGAAAATTGCGGTTGTAGGGACTGGGTATGTTGGTTTAGTAACTGGTACATGCTTATCTGAAATTGGACATACTGTTACGTGTATTGACATTGATCAGACAAAGGTTGAAAAAATGCGTGCAGGTCAATCTCCAATTTATGAGCCAGGCCTAGACGAATTAATGACAAAGAATATTGAAGAAAATCGTTTGTTTTTCACCACTCAACATGAAATTGGGTTTGATCATGCTGATGTGATTTATATTGCTGTAGGTACACCGGAAAAAGAGGATGGCTCAGCTAATCTTACATTTGTTGAACAAGTAGCAAAGGATATTGCTACACATATTAAAAAGGATACGATTGTTGTAACAAAAAGTACAGTTCCAGTAGGGACAAACCATTGGATCAAAGAAGTAATCCAAGAACATTTAGTTCATAATGTAAAGGTTGAAGTGGTATCAAACCCTGAGTTTTTACGTGAAGGATCGGCAATTTATGATTCATTTAACGGAGATCGTATTGTTGTTGGTGCGGATAATGAAGATGCTGCTAATGTAATAGAAGAGATAAACAAGCCTTTTGGTATACCAGTATTCAAAACAGATATTCGAAGTGCAGAGATGATTAAATATGCAGCAAATGCATTTCTTGCTACTAAAATAAGCTTTATCAATGAAATTTCAAATATTTGTGAGAAGGTTGGAGCAAATGTTGAAGACGTAGCGTATGGTATGGGGCAAGATAATCGAATTGGAACCCAATTTTTGAATGCTGGAATTGGGTATGGAGGATCTTGTTTCCCGAAAGATACAAAAGCGCTAGTCCAAATCGCTGGAAATGTCGAATATGATTTTGAATTGTTAAAGGGTGTTATTAGAGTTAACCAAAAACAGCAGGAAATGTTAATTAATAAATTAAATGAACGCTTTGATAGCTTGAAAGATAGAAAAATAGCAGTGTTAGGATTGGCGTTTAAGCCTAATACAGATGACATGAGAGAAGCGGCTTCAATCGTTATTACAAAGCATCTTATTCAAAAGGGCGCAAATGTTACTACATACGATCCGGTTGCGACGGAAAATGCAAAAAGAATACTAGATTCTAATGTTAAATATTCAACAAGTATAACTGAAGCTTTAAAAGAGGCTGATGTTGCTCTAATACTAACTGAGTGGGCTGATATTAAAGAATTAGATTTACAAGTTTTCGAAGAACATATGAAGCATCCAATTATTTTTGATGGCCGAAATTGCTATGACCCGAGAGTAGTTGAGAAATACCAAGTTGAATATCATTCAATGGGAAGACCTTCTGTTCTTAATAAAGAGCATTTACTGTTAAATAAATAAGGGGGAGTTAGAATGAAAAAAGTAAGAAAGGCTATTATCCCAGCCGCTGGGCTAGGAACGAGATTCCTACCTGCAACAAAGGCTATGCCAAAGGAAATGTTACCAATTGTGGACAAGCCAACCATTCAATATATTATTGAAGAAGCAATGGAATCTGGTATTGAAGATATTATTATTGTGACTGGTAAAGGGAAACGTGCCATTGAAGATCACTTTGATCACAATTTTGAACTTGAGCAAAATTTAATTGAGAAAGAAAAGTATGATTTGTTAGAAAAGGTAAAGGATTCATCAAAAATTAATCTGCACTATATCCGCCAAAAGGAGCCTAAAGGCTTAGGTCATGCAGTTTGGTGTGCTAGAAAGTTTATTGGAGATGAGCCTTTTGCCGTTTTACTAGGAGACGATATTGTAGAAGCTGAAACTCCTTGCCTAAAGCAACTTATTAATGAATATGAAAAAACATCCTCGTCTGTTATAGGTGTTCAAACGGTTGGAGATGACCAAACACATCGTTACGGTATTATTGATCCTTTAGAGAAGGATGGAAACCTTCATAAAGTAAACCGTTTTGTTGAAAAGCCTGAAAGGGGAACAGCTCCATCAAATTTAGCTATTATGGGTAGATATGTATTAACTCCAGAAATTTTTGACCTTTTAGAAAAGCAAGAAACTGGGGCAGGCGGGGAGATTCAATTAACAGATGCAATACAGCACTTGAATGAACTTCAATCTGTTTATGCGTATGACTTTCAAGGTACTCGCTATGATGTAGGTGAAAAGTTAGGGTTTATTCAAACTACTGTAGAGTTTGCCCTGAAACATGAAGAGTTAAAGGAAGATCTTCTAAACTTTATGGAAAAGATGATTACACTTCATAAAGTAAGAAACTAAGGTGGGGTATAATGGAAGGATTAAAGGAAACTAGTAGTATTATACGAGATAATAAGTATCAATCTATTAATGAAAGTAAATTATATTTTAGTATTAAGCGTTTGATAGATGTAATAGGAGCTCTAATAGGAATGTTTTTATTTTTTCCGTTGTTTATTGTTATTGCGATAACAATGAAGATACAGGATAAAAAAGGTACTATATTCTTTAGGCAAAAAAGAGTAGGTAAGCATGGGGAAATATTCTATATATATAAATTTAGGTCAATGGTATCAAATGCTGAA
>DASQMK010000309.1:0-11234 GCA_035645575.1 Metabacillus sp. | reverse complement strand
TATTTTCACGGAAGATAACCATATCTGTATCTTCTGGACGCTTAACAGGTGAAGGTACACCTTGGAAATAACGTACAGGACGTAAGCATGTAAATAAATCTAATTCTTGACGAAGTGCAACGTTTAGTGAACGAATTCCTCCACCAATTGGTGTTGTTAATGGTCCTTTAATAGCAATTAGGTACTCACGAATAACATCTAATGTTTCAGCTGGTAACCATTCACCAGTTTCATTGAATGCTTTTTCCCCTGCTAAAACTTCTTTCCAGACAATCCCTTTTTCTCCATTGTACGCTTTCTCAACAGCAGCTTCTAATACACGTGATGCTGCAGCCCAGATATCCGGTCCAATTCCGTCACCTTCAATAAATGGGATGATAGGATTATTTGGTACGTTTAATACTCCATTTGTTACTGAAATTTTTTCACCTTGTGTCAAGAAAATTACCTCCCAGATTATGTAGTTGCTTCATACCTATTCTACCAATAGATATAAACATCTTAAAGTATTGGACTCTCATCCATATATTATATGATAAGTAGGTACCGATTCCATATAGCACCCCCCATAAGGGAGGAAATGCATTTGGAATCAACCTCTACTAACATCCATTGTATGCTTAGCCACGTTGTTCTAATGGAACATATGCTTGCTTATCAGGACCAACATATTCTGCTCGTGGTCTGATTAAACGATTATTTTCATATTGCTCTAAAATATGTGCTAACCAGCCTGATACACGGCTTACCGCAAAAATAGGTGTGAATAAGTCATGGTCAATACCTAAACTATGATAAACAGATGCTGAGTAAAAATCTACATTTGGTGGTAATGGCTTTTTGGAAGTAACCAATTCTTCAACCTTAGTTGACATTTCATACCATTTAGGCTCACCTGTTAGTTTTGTTAATTTCTCAGACATTTTCTTTAAATGCTTTGCTCTAGGATCTCCTTGACGATAAACACGGTGCCCAAAGCCCATTATTTTTTCTTTATTTGCAAATTTCTCGTTAATATAGCTCTCCACATTTTCTACATCCCCAATTTCAGAGAGCATTTTCATAACAGCTTCGTTTGCACCTCCATGAAGAGGACCTTTTAATGCGCCTATTGCTGCTGTAACACCGGAATATACATCAGACAATGTTGCAACACATACTCGTGCTGTAAATGTAGATGCGTTAAGCTCGTGATCTGCATGTAATACTAACGCTTTGTTAAAAGCTTCGATTGCAATTTGATCTGGCTCTTTACCAGAGAGTGTATATAAAAAGTTTGCAGCCATTGACAGGTCTGTTCTAGGTTCGACAGGTTCTAAACCTTTGCGAATACGTGCAAATGTAGTCACAACTATAGGAAGTTGTGCTTGTAAACGGATCGCTTTTCTATAATTTGCATCAGGATCCATCACATCTGCTTCCTCATCAAATAATCCAAGTAATGATACAGCAGTACGAAGAGCAGCCATTGGGTGAACTTTATCGATAGGGTATGTTTTGAAGTGTTCAATGACTTGCTGTGGGATTTTAGCATTTTCAGCAAGTTGTTTTTTAATCTCTGCAAGTTGTTCTGAATTTGGAAGCTTTCTGTGCCATAATAAAAAAACCACTTCTTCAAAGCTAGCATTTTCAGCTAAATCATCAATATTGTAGCCCGCATATGTTAAAGTATCATCAATAATCGAGCTAACAGATGAAGTAGTTGCAACGATTCCTTCAAGACCTTTTGTTGCTGTCATAAAAAACCTCTCCTTTACCTTTTATTCCCCATTTGATTCATCTTAAAAGTTTAAAAGATTTAAGTACAAGAAATACTGTTGACTTCACTTTTTAAGGTGTTCCCTATGTAAGGAAGCTTTTGTCAAATATATTTCTAAGCATATATTAAAGATCATTATAATAGCTATTTTGATCAAAAATTTTAGTACTTAAATGTCTACTTTTAAACTTTTAAACGATTGAGCGCTTGCTCACATGCAAGCAACCAAAAAGAAAATGCTTACATTTTTTATTATTTTGAAAAAACATCACATGCTTTGTTTCATGTGACATATTTTATACTATCAGAGTAAGCAAAAGTTGAAATGATAGTATAACTCGTTTGCAAAGGGCAAACCTTTGAGCATATAGGGATTATTTTTTGAAGCTAATCCTATTATAAACAATTATCAGACTTTTGTGAATGAAAACCACTTTAATAGTTAAAAATTTGTTAGAAAAATGTTTTTTTAAGGATTTCTTCAATAAAATCTACAACCCTACTAATACAATAACATAAATTTGTTATATTAGTGTACAGGATTTTTTATTTATAAAACCGTTTTCCATTTTTTCTATATTCAACTAAAGAGCTTAACGATTTGCATTGCCAAATAAGCTATCCCTGCACCAATTAAGGGCCCCACCGCAACGCCATTAAACAGCGATACCGCAAGAATTGTACCAAATACTAAGGCTGTTGTAATATGCGGGTCCTCTGCAAGAAGTGTTAGACCATTTTTTGCAATCAAGGCAACAGCTATTCCTGCACCTAACGCGATCCAAGCATAAGACGATTTTAAAGCATCGATCAATTGCTTAAAGCCAATTTCCCCAGTTGCAATTGGAACTAATACAGCGATTGTGATAATGGTTACTCCCCAATTAATTCCTTTTGACCCAATTGTAGGTAATAGCTTAGACTCTAATCCTAGTAACTTTATTAGAAGCAAGCATCCAACAGCAATCAATAAAGATTGGTTCTTAGCTATAAATCCGATCGCTAATAAGATAACTAAAAATAAAAACGATTGATTAAACAAGTTGTAAAACCTCCAAAAAACACATAATAAATTATCTGCACTCTTTTTTTTATTATTCAATAATATTACCGGGTGGAGCTCAGAATAAAAATAAAGTATAAACAAGCCCCATATGTAATAAATATGCTATTAACAATAAAAAATCTATGCGCTCCGGTTATAGCTAGTAGAATGTTTATAGCCCATTGAGCTTAGCATATAGGGGGATTGCAAGAGTGAATTTGCAATACGTTAATAGCATTTTGAGGGCTTTGTTAATTCTGGCCATAGTCGCTTTAAGTTTAGCCATTGGTTATTATCTAGCAACGCTCACGTATCCATTTATTATTGCCGTTTTGATTAGCATGCTTATAAATCCGATTGTAAATGGATTAGAACGCTTTTTTAAAATTCCTAGGGGAATATCCGTTATCATTTCCATTTTACTCTTAATTTGCTTGATTGCCGGTATCCTTATTCTTTTAGTAGCAGAAATTGTTGCTGGTACGACATACTTAGCTAAAGTTATACCAGGTCACTTAGATTTGTTAGCTCTTTATATTGAAACGTTTTTCGTGACAAAAATTATGCCAATTTATAATCAATTAACTTATTTCTTTAATACACTCGAAACAAATCAACAACAATCTATTATTGCAAATATCCAAAATATTGGCGAGCAAGTTGCCTCAAGTGTAGGAAACTTTATTAAAAGCTTTTTAGAAAATATCCCTGTTATGATTAGCTGGCTGCCTAACGCAGCAACCGTTATTATTTTTTCATTACTGGCGACATTCTTTATTAGTAAAGACTGGTATAAATTCAAGACAGCTGTCTCTGTTTTTTTACCACAGAAAGCAAAATCTAGCGGGAGAACCATTTTTGATGAATTAAAAAGAGCATTAATTGGTTTTATCCGAGCGCAAGCAACTTTAATTTCAATTACAACTGCAATTGTCTTAATCGGGCTATTAATTTTGAGGGTAGACTATGCCATTACAATTGCTCTTTTAATTGGACTAGTTGATATCCTACCTTATTTAGGGACAGGTTTAATCTTTGTTCCCTGGATTGTTTATCTATCCTTTAGTGATGGAATGCCCCTTGCTATTGGTCTAGGAATCCTCTATATAATCGTTTTAGTTCAACGACAAATTATGGAACCGAAAGTACTTTCTTCAAGCATCGGTTTAGATCCACTTGCAACACTTGTTGCTCTTTTTATTGGTTACAAAATCATCGGCTTTTTAGGATTAATTGTGGGACCTGTCGTACTGGTCGTATTAAAAACATTGAAGAGTGCCGGAGTTTATGAGGATTTATGGAAGTTCATTGTGGGAAATCATGCAAAATAAAAGCATTGGACAGTCCCTGCTTTTCGTTGGGAACTGTCCCTATTGTATATATCCATCAACTTTATGGATATCAAGTGTGATTGTCATCTAATAATCGTAAATCTACTTTTCTCCATGATTTTTCGAATCACTGATTGTAGTAGGGGCTTAATTTTACTTCTAGTGATAGGAATCAGTAATAAAAAACCAACCGTATCGGTAATAAATCCTGGCGTTAGTAGCAACAGGCCTCCAATCAATATGCATAACCCATCAATAATTGCTCCCCCGGGGATTTGTCCGAATTGCATTTGCTGCTGAGCATTTCGTAATGTCTCTAGTCCCTGTTGTTTTGCTAACCAGGCCCCAACAACACCTGTCAAAATAATCAGCAAAACAGTTGTAATCGTACCTATTGTTTTGCCTGAAAGGATGAGAATTCCTATCTCTAACGCAGGGATAACGATGATTAGCAGCATTAGTAAGCGCATGTTTTTCACCTCTTCTTATTATACTCTATTAAATACTATTCAATTGTAGTAAAAAAGAGAAGGAAAGAACCCTTCTCTTTTTACATCTCTTTTCAAATAATATTAAAGAACACTTGCATGGCCTTGATAGATCACACCTCTTACAGCATCAACTGTAATATCTTGTCCATCGTTTAAAATTGTTGTTGCATCTTCTACGCCTACGATAACAGGGATTCCTAGGCTTAATCCAACTACTGCTGCATGACTTGTTAGACCGCCTTCTTCAGTAATTAAGGCAGAAGCTTTTTCAAGTGCTTCCATCATATCACGATCAGTGCTTCGTGCTACAAGAATTGCACCATCTGTCATTTTTTCTTGAGCATCTTTAGCCGTACTTGCTACGACAACTTTACCAAAAGACGTTTTTCTTCCAATTCCTTGTCCCTTTGCAAGTACATTACCAATGACATGTACTTTCATTAGGTTTGTTGTTCCAGACTCACCAACCGGAACACCAGCTGTAATAACAATTAAGTCACCATGTGTAACTAAACCACTGTTAATTGCTTGCAATATAGAAGAGTCTAACATTTCATCTGTTGAAGTTGAGTGATTCCCACTTCTTGGATAAACCCCCCAAACTAATGCTAACTTTCGGGAAATGGAATCTGATACCGTAACAGCAATAATTGGTGCCTTTGGACGGTATTTAGAGATCATTCTAGCTGTGTGACCACTTTCAGTTGGCGTAACAATAGCAGAAACACCTAAATTTAGTGCGGTATAAGCCGTAGATTGTCCAATTGCATCAGTAATCGTTGTTCCTACTTCAGCACTTCGTTTGGAAAGAATTTGCTTAAAATCTAAAGCTTCTTCTGCTCTTGATGCGATATTATGCATCGTTTTAACCGCTTCAACTGGGTAAGAACCCGCAGCAGTTTCACCAGAAAGCATGATTGCATCTGTGCCGTCAAAAATAGCATTTGCAACATCACTTGCTTCAGCACGAGTTGGTCTTGGATTGCGTTGCATACTGTCAAGCATTTGAGTAGCTGTAATAACAGGTTTACCTAATGCATTACATTTACGGATTAACTCTTTTTGCACCAATGGTACTTCCTCAGCTGGGATTTCAACACCTAAATCTCCTCGAGCAACCATTAAACCATCGGAAACTTCTAAAATTTCGTCTATGTTGTCAACGCCCTCTTGATTCTCAATCTTAGGAATGATTTGAATATGACTAGCATTGTGCTCTTCAAGTAATTCACGAATTTCAAGAACATCTGAAGCACGGCGAACAAATGAAGCAGCAATAAAATCAACATCTTGTTCAATTCCGAATACGATGTCTCTTGCATCTTTTTCAGTGATCCCTGGTAGTTTAACGCTAACACCTGGTACGTTAACACCTTTTTTATTTTTTAATGTACCACTGTTTTTGATTAATGTTTTAATTTCACCTTTAGCATGATCTAAACTTAGAACTTCAAGTTCAATAAGGCCATCATCAAGTAAAATTGTTGAACCTGTATGTACGTCATCAATTAGTCCTTCATACGTTACAGAAAATTTTTCTGTTGTCCCTACAACTTCTTCCATAGAAATGATAATTTCATTTCCTGCAATAAGCTCAATAGCTCCGTTTTCCATTGTATTTGTACGAATCTCTGGACCTTTTGTGTCTAATAGAATTGCTACATTTTTATTTAATTTTGCTGAAGCCTCTCTAATATTCTTAATTCTTGAACCATGTTCTTCAAAATCCCCATGGGAAAAATTTAAACGGGCTACATTCATTCCAGCTTGCATTAATTCAGACAATTTATCGATCGCTTCACTAGCTGGACCAATTGTACATACAATCTTCGTTTTACGCATATTGTTTTCCTCCTGCCATTTTGCCGAATAAAGGAGATAGACAATCTGTATTGCCTACTCCTTTATTCATAGTTAGTTTGTTTTTTTCTTTTTACTTAAATATGGGAACGATACCACCAGGCTTTTATATGGATAATTCTTTTGAAAGTCTGTACATATTTTCATCCACTGTATGAGGTTGATCTAGAATTTCAAGAATATCATGATGAACCAATTCATTCTTCTGGATACCTACACAGCGTCCGCCTTTACCTTCTAAAAGTAATTCAACAGCATATGCTCCTAGTCTGCTAGCTAACACACGGTCAAATGCGGTTGGAGAACCCCCACGTTGAACATGGCCTAGGACAGATACACGTGTTTCAAATGAAGTAGCTTCTTCGATTTGCTTAGCGAATTCAACACCACTTCCAACACCTTCAGCAACGATAATAATACTGTGTTTCTTACCACGTTCATTTCCTCGTTTTAAACGAGAAACAACTTCATCCATATCATGGTCAGCTTCAGGAATTAGAATAGTTTCAGCCCCTCCAGCTAATCCTGACCATAGAGCAATATCACCAGCATGTCGACCCATAACTTCAATAACATATGTACGTTCATGAGATGTTGCTGTATCACGAATTTTATCAATCGCATCGATAACTGTATTTAGAGCCGTGTCAAAGCCAATCGTAAAATCTGTTCCAGGTATGTCGTTATCAATTGTTCCAGGAACACCTACGCAAGGGAACCCATGTTCAGTAAGCTTTTTCGCTCCCATATAAGATCCGTCTCCACCTATGACAACTAACCCTTCAATTCCATGCTTCTTCAATTGCTCAATGCCTTTTTTCTGGCCTTCAATTGTTTTAAATTCTGGACATCTTGCAGAATATAGTTTAGTTCCTCCTCGGTGAATAATATCACCTACAGAGCCAAGTTCTAGTTGCTCTATTCTACCTTCAATTAATCCAGTGTATCCATGGTAGATTCCATATACTTCAACATCATGGTAAATTGCTTTACGAACAACTGCGCGAACAGCAGCATTCATACCAGGAGAATCTCCTCCACTTGTTAAAACACCTATTTTTTTCAACCTTCCTCACCCCACTATAATTAAATAGCTATACCATAATTACTTCAAAAATAACATGAAAATATTATAGATACAACTAATAGTCAACTTTTGTCGAATATCCTTTTTATGAGCCTTTTTCATTATACAATAAATTATCATCTGTGTTTATTGAATTATGTAATTTTGCAAAAATATTGTCCAACTTTGTACTCCTAGAAAATAGTTAAAAGAGTCCGAAAAGAAAACGTGGACCTTTTTAGGCCACACGTTTATCTATTTTACCCCAAGAAGATCGTTTGCAAACGACACTTGACCTATTCTTTTATATTTTTCATAACGATGTTGAATTAATTCTTCACTACTCATAGTTGAAAGTAATTTTAAAGAATTAGCCAATACCTCTTCGATATGCTTTGCTTGGAGACCAACATCCTTATGGGCTCCACCCTTTACTTCAGGTATAATTTCATCCACAACACCTAATTCTTTTAAATCAGGTGCTGTAATCTTCATCGTTTCTGCTGCTTTTTTAGCTAAACTAGCATCCTTCCATAATAAAGCAGCCGCTCCCTCAGGAGAGATAACAGAATAAGTAGAGTTCTCTAACATATGAATGTAGTTTCCTACTCCTAACGCCAAGGCTCCACCGCTACCACCTTCACCAATGACAATACAAATAACCGGTACTGAGAGTCCAGCCATTTCAAACAAGTTTTTAGCAATCGCTTCACTTTGTCCTCGTTCTTCTGCAGCTTTACCAGGGTAAGCACCTTTTGTATCAATAAAGCAAATGATTGGACGGTTAAATTTATCTGCCTGTTTCATTAATCGTAATGCCTTACGATATCCTTCAGGATGTGGCATCCCAAAATTTCTTCTAATATTTTCTTTCGTATCTTTTCCGCGTTGGTGACCAATCACTGTAACGGGAACACCTCTAAATTTAGAGATTCCACTTACAATCGCATCATCATCACCATAATAGCGATCACCGTGGCACTCGATGAAATTTGTGAAAATATGTTCTATATAATCAAGGGTTGTTGGACGATTTGCATGTCTTGCAATTTGAACCCTATCCCATGGCTTTATATTTGAATAGATTTCATTTTCCAGTTTTTCTAGCCTAGCTTCTAACTTTTCAATTTCTGAAGACAAGTCTACATCAGATTGGGCTGTAAATTCCTTGAGCTCTTTAATTTTTTCTCTGAGCTCCATGACTGGTTTTTCAAATTCTAATTCAGCTACCACGTGATCTCACCTCCCGCTTGATGGATATCAAGGATATTACCAAGAGTCTCTTTTAGATCCTGTCGGTTGATGACCGCATCTAATTGACCATGCTTCAATAGAAATTCAGCTGTTTGGAAGTCTTCTGGCAGTTCTTCTCGAATTGTTTGTTCAATAATTCTTCGACCAGCAAATCCGATCAGTGCACCAGGCTCTGCAAAGTTATAATCACCTAGTGAAGCAAAGCTTGCTGAAACCCCACCTGTGGTTGGATGAGTCATCACCGATATTATTAAACCGCCATTATCACTAAATAGCTTGAGTGCTGAACTTGTTTTTGCCATCTGCATTAAGCTTAGAACACCTTCTTGCATTCTCGCACCACCAGAAGCAGTGAAAATGATGATAGGCAATCCTTTTTCATTTGCAGTCTCTATTGCACGTGTAATTTTTTCTCCTACAACAGATCCCATGCTTCCCATTCTAAAACTTGCATCCATGATAGCAACAGACGTCCTATATCCATTAATTGTCCCTTCTCCTGTAACAACCGCTTCATTTTGCTTTGTTTTTTGGCGGTCTTTTTCTAGCTTTTCTTCATAGCCAGGAAAATTTAACGGATTTTCAGAAATCATTTCCTTATCATATTCAATAAAACTATTATCATCAAACAAGCTAGATATTCGCTCTCTAGCGTTCATTTGATGATGATAGGAACAATTCATACACACTTTTAAATTTTTCATTAATTCCTTTGTATACATGATTTTTTTACAGTTTGGACATTTTATTACAATTCCCTCCGGAACATCTTGTTTTGCCTGTTCTGAAGGAATTGAGGCATATTTCTTCTTTTTTGGTTTTGGCTTTGTAAATAGATCTTTTAGCTGCAAAAACGGTACCTCCCCTTTACTTAAGCTGCTACTCTTTTATCGTTTCAATAGTAAATCAATTCTTTCGATTATTGTCAATTAATCTAACTGTAACTAATGTTGGACAAGGATGTTGTAGAATTCTGTCTGTTTCTATTCGACATTTTCTTTAAGAGATACCAATTGATAAATTCTATACACTTCCACCTGGTCTTTTTCCAATAAAGCCTTTATTAGCTTTTCACCATTTTTCTTTGTATAAAAAACCTCATCATTTCCTTTATTAACAAAGTAAACATATTCATTTAACACATTCCAAATTCGATATAAAAGATGGTTATTTGCTAGGAACATTAACTCTTTCATAAATTCATATCTCGTCATCACACATTTGTAGAGTTTATCTCCTAATACTTTCAGTGATTGATGTTGGTTATTTGATAAAATTAAATCCAATGCGTTTCGTTCAAGAAGATTGTTCATCCCAATAATATCATCGATCGCTTTTGAGTCTTCTAAAATAAAAGTACCAAGCAATTCAATTAGATTATGCTCTCTAAAATTCTTTAAAAAGGTGCCTTCTCCTCTTCTTGTTTCAATCATCCCGAGTAATTCAAGTGCTCTTAACGCTTCGCGAACAGAGGATCTTCCCACTTTTAGTTTTTCAGCTAACTCTCGTTCAGAAGGAATCTTATCACCATACGAAAGTTGTTTTTCTGCAATATATGCTCGAATATAACTCAGAATTTCAATATAGACTTTTGATTGTGCGGTTGACAAAGACATATCACTCACTTTTATTCAATAATGGCAAGCTGCCTTGTTTTTTCAGCAACTTCCTCAGGATCAACCTTTATTCTTGCTACACCTGTCTCCATTGCAGCTTTTGCTACTGCAGATGCTACAGCTGGGGCCACTCTTGAATCAAAAGGTGCTGGTATCACATACTCAGAGCTCAATTCATCTTCTGTAATAAGCGATGCAATAGCCTCAACTGCTGCGATTTTCATTTGCTCGTTGATATGTGTTGCTCTTACATCTAGTGCTCCTCTAAACATTCCAGGGAACGCGAGAACATTATTCACTTGATTTGGAAAATCAGAGCGACCTGTTCCAATGACCTTCGCACCTGCTTCTTTAGCATCTTCAGGCATTATTTCAGGAACTGGATTTGCCATTGCAAAAATAATTGGATTTTCATTCATGGATTGGACCATTTCTTTTGTTAATGCCCCTTGAACAGAAACTCCTATAAAAACATCTGCCCCTTTAATGACATCAGCAAGTGAGCCTTCTTTTTGATCTCGGTTTGTATATTTTGCTACTTCAGACTTTACACTGTTCATTCCATATAAGCGCTTTTCGTAAATCGCTCCTTTTGTATCACACATGATAATATCTCTTACACCATAACGGTATAAGAGTTTAATAATGGCAATACCTGCAGCTCCAGCACCGTTTGCAACTACGCGGATATTTGACATGCTTTTCCCAACTAATTTTAAGGCATTAACAAGTCCCGCTACTGTGACAATTGCCGTACCGTGTTGGTCATCATGGAAAATTGGAATATTTGTTTCTTTTTTTAATCTTTCTTC
>DASQMK010000308.1:0-1607 GCA_035645575.1 Metabacillus sp. | reverse complement strand
TTAAATTGATTGATTTTCCTAAATTTATAAAGTGAAATAGCTAACCCAATCATCACATATATAATTAGATCAATTAATATGACAATTCCCTCCTTTTTCAGCATTATATTCAGTTTTATTTGATTTGTTAATAAACTATTTTATCCAACAAATCATTCACAATGATTGTTGTAAATAACTACGTCGTGACAAAATAAAGAAGGTAAACCTTGATATAAATGGTTATACCTTCAAATAAATCACATCACACGTTTAATTCTATACTTTCTCGAACATTCGTTCTGTTTTATTTTTGGATTTTTTATTCCATTATATATTAATACTTAGAATAAAAATTCAATTTATTTTTGAAGCAATCAGAATAAAGGTGGTCATTTTTATATGGCTCCACCAACTTCTTTTAGTACATATAAAAGTAATGGCATACTTGAAAAATGTGGCCATAAACTAATCCAGCATTTTAAATCGTGTTTCATACACTTTCCAATTTACCAAGAATAAAGGAGAAACTTCCACCGACTAATAATTTCGGATGTAAATAAGAAATATTAAGTCTACGCAAGACTAATAGCATGAGCAGACATTTAATGATAATATTTAAATCACTTCTCTATCCCTCCATGCCCTTAAAGAAAAAATGAGTTAAGATAAATTAATCAAGGTTCCAAACAATATTCGTGAAAATCGGGAACACATGGACCTATTGTAAAAAGATTCTACTTCAAATAATTGTGAAAAGAATGGATTTAGATAAGGTCGGTGATCGGCCTATTGTTGATAGTTTAGTTATTACTGATATTGAGTTTTATTAAATTCTTTATACTCGACGCTTCTTCAACTAAACCAGCTAATAGTTTGTCAATAATTTTCATTAAAAACTTAAAATATATCATGCAATACTTAAAATAAGTATGCCAAATAACCTTCAGTTTGTTTAGATTTGGAAGGCTTTGTGTTATTTAGGTTTTAAGCTATATCTTGGAAAGTAGTTCTGTTTTTTAGAAGTGCAAATATCCAATGTAAGAGTTTATTTACACAAGCAATAACAGCTACTTTAAAGGCTTTCCTTCATCATGTTTCTTATCGTAAAATTCTCTCATTCTTTTATTGCGGGGTATGATTTTATCCGTCGTTTTCTTCTTACGACAATCTCGAATGGCACAACGAACAGCCATATACAAGGCGTGTCTATGTCTACTAGATCCTCTTTAAGTAATTTCGGTTTTTGGTGGCAGAAAACTTGCCAGATTCAAAGACACTAGGATCGACTCCAGCGAATGCTACAAGCTTTTTAGGTTCATTAAATCGATCTATCTCCCCCTATTTCAGAAATAATCGTTGCAGCAATTTTTTCTCCAATTCCAGAGATAGATTTGATGATATTATATTCTTCAATATCTTTAGCGAGGGCATCTATCTCTGATTCTAACTTTGCTAGATGCTCTTTGTATTGGAGAATCATCCTAATATACATACCAAGGCTTAAAATATGACTCTGATAGACTGTCTTTTCAATAGGAATACGTGTAGCCACAGCTTTAAGTTGAATCGCTTTTTCCTTTGCCCACCTACTTGATCGACTCTTACAAAGACCATTTATCTTGTCT
>DASQMK010000307.1:0-12932 GCA_035645575.1 Metabacillus sp. | reverse complement strand
TGAAACTTATTATTAATTTTTGGTTTATTCATGAGAATACTCCTACTTTTTTATTTTTACACTTTATATTGTTGAATTACTAACATCTATTTCCTTTGAATTTATATAACGTAGGAAAACCCATTAGAGCATTTAGTCCTGCGAGTATATATTAATCAAATTTATTCATAAATGATTGAAATAGAAATAATTTTGATTAAAATTTGCCTTGAAAATGTTTTGGATTAACTTATTTATCTTAAAGAGTACGAATAAATTTCGGCACATTGAAGGTATGGTGAATAAGAATGAGTATTGGAAATCAAATTAATAAAACAGAAGGTATTTCCGTCATTACAGCTACAAATAGAGACAACTGCATGAAATTAATTTTTGATAATTATGTGAGGCAACAATGGAGCAGTAAGGAACTGATCATTATATTAAACAGTGATTTAATGAATTTGACAAAATGGAAAATGGAAGCTAAAAAATACAAGCAAGTTACTGTTTATCAGCTTCCTGAAAATATGACTTTAGGAAAATGTTTGAATTATGGTGTGGAAAATGCTAAATATGAATATATTGCTAAGTTTGATGATGATGATTATTACAGTCCAAAATATTTGGATGAATCAGTCGATACAATGAATAAAATGAATGCTGATGTAGTAGGAAAGAGAACTTGTTTTATGTATTTAACCAACAAAAAGGAACTTAGGATCCGTTTCCCAGGTAAGGAAAATTGTGAGGTGAATATTCTTCAAGGTGCTACTATTTTTACTACGAAAAAGTTACTGAAATTATTACCATTTCCGAATAAAAATTTGGGGGAGTGTTTGCATTTTCTTCAAAGATGCAAGAAAAAGGGGTATAAAATATGTGCATCTAGTCGTTATAACTACACTATATTAAGAAAAGAAGCAAAATATCATACTTGGCGTCCTACTAAGGAATATTTAGATATTACTTCTGAAAGGATTGCTTACACAGAAGATTATACACAATATGTGGATGAAACTTAAGTTATCTTCGAAAGAAAGGTTTGTAAATCAAATAGTTAGCTATTTTAAAAGATTATTCAAAACAGTTATTGCATGAAATAATGTTAGAAGGTGAAAAACAATAGATATTATCTATCGAAGTCCATCTAATACCCTAATCATCTCTAGTGAAATTTCGAACGAATACAAAATCGATCAGTCAGTTAAAAAAGTAAAAATTGGTTCTTGGGAAAAAGATATGGTTATAAATATAGACCCGTCCTTATCTGAAAAAACAATATCTTTACCAGCTGATTTATTCGAAATTTGTAGGCTTCCCGAAGATTTGCCATATGAAATAGTCGTTGATGATACAAGTATCGCAATCGGTCCAATCATAGCTATGGTGGCATATAGGGATAAAAAGAAAATGTCCTGTAGAGCATTAGATAAGCTAAAACTTCGTTTCTCCCATTATGAACGAATAAAGGGTTTGATATTTGTTTGTGCTGCAAATTGTATTATTCCTAATGAAAATACAATTGAAGGGTACTATTTTAACCCAAATGGAACGAGTTCAAAAACCCGCTGGAAATATGGAAGATACCCCTATCCCAATGCTGTTTATAAAAGAGTACCGATTGAATCTACTAGTTATAATCACCTAATTTCAAAGGTTGGAAATCGTGTCATTAATTCTGTCTTCTTTTTAAAAGCTGATATCGTCAAGGAAGTAGAAAAAGATAAAAAATTCAGCAGCTTTTTCCCTCATACCGAGTTATTGCGAAATGAAAAACAAATAAGGACTTTAATTACTCAGTTTCAATCTGTCTATATTAAACCATCAAATGGCTCACAAGGCGAAGGAGTCTATAAAGTTACGGTGGATAAACATAATAGACTAAACATAATTGATCGAGAAAATAAAAAAACAGTTATAAGTAATAATGGCATTTTAACAAATTATCTAAAAATATGGACAAAAAAGGAATATATAATTCAAAAGGCTATTAAACCAATAGGAAACCAAAATATTGATTTTCGAGTATATGTTCAAAAGAATGGATTAGGGAACTGGTGTTGTCAGGGAATGATTGGAAGGCTTGCCAAGCAAGGGACAATTATTACGAATCTTAAATATGCTGCTGAAATATTAGAAGGTCGTGCTGCGATTAAAAAGTTTTTTCCTTTAGATAGTCCAAAAGCAAAAAGTCTTGAAGAAGAGATTTATACTCGATGTATTGGTGTATGTAAAGAGATAGATATGAAGTTTGGGACTTACGGAGATGTTGCTGTAGATGTGATCGTTGATTCTAATTTAAGTGTATGGATATTAGAAATAAATAAAGTGTATGGCTATAACAGTATTAGGAAAATGAAAAATCAAACATTGCTAGAAACTCTTTTTACAACACCATTTGATTATGCAAAAACCTTGGCAGGTTTCTAGAGATGTTTATAAGGCTGTAAAAAGAAGACTGGAGGGAAGCAGATGGCTCATAGGTATGTTGGAATTTTAGTCAGTCCTTTTGTTTATAGGGGCATAATACGTGGAAAGACAGACTATGAAAATATTCAGTTTTATGAAAATATAGGAAAAAAACTCAATTTAGTACCTTGTTATTTTAGGCTAACAGATATTAAACCAGGTGTCGCAGAGGTAAAAGCATTTATTAAACAAAACAGTGAAGAGTACAGATTAACTGCAATCCCTAAACCTTCTATCATCCATAATAGAATATTTACAAACACAAAGAAAGAAAAGAAAAAAATTAAAGAATTACAAAACGAAGGAATTATTATTTTTAACGAGAATAATCGTTATAAAAAGTTAACAATACACGAAATATTATCAAAAAATAATGAATTGATTCCCTATCTACCTGAAACAGTAAGGGCAGATCGAACTAATTTAATATATATGATGAAAAAACATAATGAATTAATATTAAAACCAAACAGTGGAAGTTTAGGTGTTGGTATTTCAAAAATCACTCGAATAAACTCACGAAATTGGGAATTTAGTTATTATAAGAATAGATCCCTGATTAAGGAGAGGTTTACAACCAAATTACCAGTGGAATTAAAGGATTTATTATCTTCTACTGATGTTCTCATACAACAAAGAATTCCACTTGCACTAAGCAAGGGTATGCCTTTTGATACGAGGGTTTCAGTTCAAAAAAATGAGACAGGGGAATGGCAAGTTTCAGGTATTGTTGGGAAAGTTGCTAAAAAAGGCAGGTTTATTACAAATGTTGCTCAAGGAGGAACTTGTTTCCCAGTAGAGGAATTATTAAAGGACCTGCCACATTTAAATCACGAAAAAGTATTAACAGACATTGAACTGTTTTCTCTTAAAGTAGTTAAACATCTTGATCAAGAAATTTCTAACCTAGGTGATCTTGGACTTGATATTGGTATTACTAATGAAGGGAAACCAATGATTATTGAGTGTAATGGGAGAGATTTAAGGGTTACTTTTCGTAATGCCAAGATGCTCGAAGTGTGGGAAGAGACTTTTGCAACTCCGATGAAATATGCGAATTATTTATATAAAACGAGAATATGAGAGAATAAGAGAATGGAACAATTGATAAAGGTACTTAAATTGTCAAAGTCGAATTTCCCTAAGTATGTGTCACTGTTTTAAGGGGGATTTTTTTAACGAAATAAGGAAAAAACTATGCGAATACTTATTTAGGTTCTAGCGGATTGAATACTAGAGTGGATGCACCGTTCATTATAAAAACGAATAAAATTAGCGACTGCTTTATAGGCTTCTTCCTAGCTTTGAAATTGATATCTTTTGAAACACTCATCCTCCAATATCCGGTGAAACGATTCAATATGAGCCTTCATATTTGGGGTTCTCGGTGGAATCCTTGCGTGTTACGTTACATTTCAAAGCCTTGTATTCCTTCTTGGAAGGCATTGGAAATAAACTGTGGCCCATTATCTGATCGAATCACGGGTTTTTCCATTTTATTAAACTGTTTCCGTTTTAATTACGATCTTTGTAAAGTTTGTTTCGAATCTTTCCCACTACAACTATGTTCAATATGATAATCAATAATTGAGCGATCAAACACATCGATAAAGGAAAGGACGAAGAAAAAACACTGTTCTCCTTTTATATAGCCGTACTTAATGTCTGTTTCCCAAAGCTGATTGGATCCAGTTATAATGCGGTTGCGAGCCAATCTTCTATATTGGAATGGTTTCTTTTCCTTTTGAGGACGTAAGATATCAAGTTTCTTCAAAGTCGGTTGACCTTTTTCTTGTTAATAATCAGGTTATGCTTTCGTCTGAGTTGCTTTGTAAGTTTCCGATAGCCGTAGGCAAAGCCATCCCCCTCAATTTCTTCGAGTAACCATTCTTCAATCAGTTGGTTTGCCACTTTTTTGGTGTCCTCTGTGATGGAATACCCCGGTACTGGACGGTTTCCATTTTTTAAAAAAGCGGTTGGCCCTTTTTGTTCAAGGATACCCCTACTAAAACATTGGTTTTGTCTGTTCCCCGGCTGCGTTTTTCACCTTCGGATGGCGCACCAAAGTAAGCATCATCTAGCTCTACAATACTAGCAAACGTGTATTCTGCATCACGCTTTCTCATAGATTTCCGAAATGTGTTTTATACGTTACTTCAAGTTCTTCAGATAGTCTTGTTACAGATATGCCACGTTTATCATGAGCGATTAAATAGATAGCTAATAACCACTTAGTTAAGTCCGGCTTTTCCATTACAGTTCCAATGGTGACAGTGGCTTGGTAACGGTATTTTTTGCATTCATAAAGTATGTGTTTACGTGTTTTTGTTTAAAAATATGCATCGTGACCGCATTTTTCACAGTAATAACCGTTTGCACACTTCAATGAGAATAGATGGTCAAGACAAGCTTCTTCGGTTGAGAACGGTTTTGGGAAAGTAATCAAACTCATTTGTTGGTATTTAGCCTTTTCAAACATCCTTTCAAGAATAACGTTAGTCAGCACATAATTAATTCACTCGTAATCCCAAGCCATTATAAATGGATTTTATTAGAATGTAATGAAGAACTACTAGTTGTTTAAAAAAAGCAAGTACATGTTTAGGTTAAGAGCCAGTTTTTGCAGATAATAAGTAACGTTGTTATATGGTGTTACTAAAAACTGACAAAGTTTCTGATATATAAGTTTGCACAAAACCTCCAGTATCATTGCTTGTTTCAAATAATAATTACCTTAACATCATAGTTAGTAGCAAAAACAGTATATATGCATAGGAACCTTAATATGGTGACAATCATATGCATATAGAAATAAGGAAGAAAGGAGCCAGTATTTTGTTGAAAATAAGTTTTTTAAGCCCAGCATATAATAGTGCAAAATGGATTAAGACCATGTTAGATAGTATTCCTAAAGAATATGCTTATGAAATTATTGTATGTGATGATGGTTCTACTGATAATACATTAGAAATATTAGAAGAATATAAAAAAGGCTGTCCTCAATTAAAAATATTAATTAATGGAAAAAACTATGGTGCAGGTTATTCATATAACAGGTGTATTGCAGAATCTACTGGGGATTATA
Organism: Metabacillus sp.; assembly: GCA_035645575.1. Taxonomy (GTDB): domain Bacteria; phylum Bacillota; class Bacilli; order Bacillales; family Bacillaceae; genus Metabacillus. Next base: position 7,396 of record DASQMK010000307.1, on the reverse strand, counting down.
TTGCAATAATTGATAGCGATGATATGTATTTGCCGCCTATAAGAGATGTATTAGCACAAGTTGATGGTAGATATGACATATATTATTATAATATGCTAACTAAAAATGGAAGTGCTTTTATAAAGCGAAAAACCGATGGTTATCGTTGGCCAGGTCAATTTAAAATAATTAGAAGAAATTTTATTGGCAATGCAAAATTCTCAAATAGAGCAGGTATTTCACCAGATGGGGTGTTTCATAAAGCGTTAATTGATAGAAAACCTAGATGCAAATATACTAATATATTTGCCTATTGGTATAACTACCCGCGAAAAAACTCCGAGAGTTATAGGATAGTGAATCAGCTTCGGATCCAAGGGCGGTCACGTCTCATTGAAAGGAAAAGGATGAAAAGACGGTTACAACAAATACAAAGGAAAGGGATGAAAAGGCGGTTACAACAAATACAAAGGAAAAAGATGAAAAGGCGGTTACAACAAATGCGAAAGTAATGGAGATCAAAAGGCAAACATGGGGGCTGAAATCATAACGTATTTTTTGTGGCATTTTTCAAACGAATCGCCTGGAAAAGAACGTGAAGATTTCTATGTTTAAAGATATAGCATGGGATGCTCCGGATATCGACAAGTTTTACTGAAGCAATTTACGATATGGACTGCTCACCTTAAACAAATTCCAATTTTGAACGATTTTAAAAGCTACAATGGATAAAAAAGGAAAAAAAGAGTAAGTTTTTATTGAAAATAAGTTTTTAGGCCCTGCTTGTAATAGCGCAGAGTGGATTAAGACTACGTTAGATAGTATTCCTAAATAATATGCTAACTAAAGATGGATGTACGTTAATAAAGCGAAAAACTGATGGTTATCGTTGGCCTGGTGGTTTTTAAAAAATCCGAAGAAATTTTATTGGCAATGCAAAATTCGCAAATACAAGGTATTTCAGTTGATGGGGTATTTTCTTATGGCATTAATTGATAAAAATCCTAATTGTAAATATACTAATATATTTGCCTATTGGTATAACTACCCGCGAAAAAACTCCGAGAGTGACTTGAACCGGTTTATCATGTGGGAGGAAGAGCCTAATGGGCGGCCACGTCCCATGGAAAGTAAACGGATGAAAAGGCTTTTACAACTTATGCGAAGACAAAGGTTCCAAAGGCGAACAAGGAGGCTAATATGATGACGTATGTAGTGGGTCATATCTAATGGAAAAGAACATTTCCACTTTATCAACCTTTCATTCCTCCATCACTACTGTTGACATTCTTATAAGCTTTAAAAATAATAACAATGATGGATATAAAGTTTTATAGATTCTCTATCTGGTAAATAAATGTTCACTATTAGTAATCAAAAACTGTTCACTTTAGTTTATCATTCACACCCTTCCATTTGCGTAGCTCATCTTGAATATAAGAAAGAGATAATAATTTCTCTTTTATTTCTTCTACAGAAAGGATTTTTGTGTTATTTGAATTATATTCATCTGTTAAAGTAATTTTAGGTGACCCTTCTTCAAGTTATTTTCCATAATTAGTGTATATGAAGATTTATTAATTGTTAAAACAAGAATTTAGTAAAGTAAAGGTGGCAGAAAAATCAGGTGTTTCAATAAATACAGTTTATCGATACCTTAAGCGAAAACCTCAAGGTATGGCTGAGTGGTTGGGGTAAATTCAGTCGTGATGAACTTCAAATGCTTTCTAAACAGCTAAAGTCACACATAAAGGACTTATTGAATATGGCATTAGTTGAATGTTTAGATCAGAAAAGACATTATCGATATGGTTAAGTACCTTTATGCATTAACGACAGGTTATATTACAGACGTAAATAAACGTGTTAAAGCAGTTAAGTAACTTCCTGAGAATACTGAATCACTTATAAAAATTAAAGTTGGAATAAGGGATATGAACGAAAATGTAGATGTATTAGAAGGTAATGTACAATTAGAAATTAAAGTCTCTTCAACTGTTTGAAACTGCCAATCATCTACCTGTACTCTTAGAAGAGGCAGAAACAAGTAAGCCTACCTTCTTATTAATTTTAATGAATATCGCCATGTATGAATAAAAACGTTGCGGTAAATAAGCTGAAACTAGATTGAAAACAGCTATTTTCCCATATTTAAAAAATTAAAGCATTTTGACGTAAGTGAGCAACAATCATTAAGTAGAAAACAATTTAATCAATTAAAAGGGTTATCGTGGATTACTTGGTCCTCCAGGTTTGGGGAGAACTCACCTAGCAATCGGACTATGAACAGCCTATTCGGTCAAGGATAGACGGTCATTTTTACGTCAATGGGGAATTAATTAACATTGAAAACAGAGGATATTACACACAACTCTCAATCAAGAATGGGATCAGGTTATCATAGATGATCTTATGTTTATGGTAATTGGTCAACAAGAAGCGAACCTATTTTTTAATAAATGATTTATATAATAAGGCTTCTATCATTCTTATATCAAATAAAAGACTAAAAGAATGAGGAGATCCAGCGATTACAACACCCATTATAAATCGTATTATTCATCGTGCACAAATAATACTCCTGAATGGTGATAGTTATCGTATGAAATACAGATCTTCCATTTTTAAACAAGAAAGTGTTGCAAATTAAATATCTTTAAACGAAGCATGCGATAGAGAGCCTTCAAGGGCTGTCTATTTAAATAGCTACTTACCACACTTAATAGTTCAAATATTGAAAAACACTCACACTAGGTTAATTCATATTAGTACAGATTGTGTTTTCTCAGGAAAATCAGCACCTTATAGCGAAAAAAGTTTCCGTGATGGTGAAACTTTTTATGATAGAACAAAGGCCTTAGGAGAAATTGATGATAACAAGAATTTAACCTTCAGAAATTCTATTATAGGTCCAGATATGAATAAAAACGGAATAGGTTTATTTAATTGGTTTATGAAACAAAAAGGAACTATTAATGGTTATCACCATGCAATTTGGACTGGTATAACTACTTTGACTTTAGCGAAGGCAATTGAACGAGCTGCAATTGAAAAAGTAACAGGGATATATAATCTTGTAAACAATACTAGTATAAGTAAGTATGATTTATTAAAACTCTTTAATGAAAAGTCTAGAGCAAATGAAATGAATATTTTACCAGATGAAACAGTTAAAGTTGATAAGTCATTGTTTAATAACAGAAATGATTTATCATTTGTAGTGCCCAGTTATGAACAAATGATACTTGAGATGAATGAATGGATTTAAAACCACGAGAACTTATATCCACATTATTTTAGAAGAGAAAAACAATGATAAAAAAGAATAAGCGATTCAAACGCTTAAAGATGGTATTCAATACGGTATTTAACCTATCCTATTATCTTCATTATATCATATGATCATAAGTTACTACGACGGTTCAGTTATATTCTATTGGAGAATATTAATAAACTTTGAAGAAAAAATGGACTGAAGTCAACTCTCTAATTCTCAAACGATATCTGCTAAAGTAGGTGGATTTTAACATAAAGTGTCTACGACTAAAGTCGCTTCTTAAGACTGAAGTGATCTTAAAGTTTTATTGTTTAAGCAAACTAAACTTTGACTAAACTCATTCTCAATCCTGCCAAAAATGCCATTTGTCCCAACGTTTTGGGTAGAACAAACTGGCTTTTTTCGGTCAGTGAAGCTGGCTCAAAAGAAAATGCCATCTGTTTGAGTATCGCAAAAACAGACAAAAGTAACGGGGGCGATTTCTAGGAATATAAAAAGAAACTTTTGACTGATCTGCCGAATCTCGGCATCCATCAAAATCCTGAAATTATAGATAAATACATGCCTTGGTCAAAAATAATTCAGGTAGAATGTAACAAATAAATGAATAAGCCGTGTATTCGATTGAAAAAATTAGGATATTACGGTTATTTGTAATGCGTACCGGAAAGGTGCGCTTATTTTTTATAATTTGGGCTTACTATCCGTCTATACTTTTCACTACACAACTTAAGTATGGACATTTAAGTATAAGGCTAAAGCCATACCGTCTAGAGACGGTGGAGTTAAACCACGCATTTGGCTTCCTGTTATTGAGGATGCTGCACACGCATTGATGAGTAAATATAAAGGTAAGTATATAGGTAATAATTCTGCATATACTTGCTTTTCATTTCAGGCAATCAAACAGATGACTACAGTTGATGACGTTTTTTATGTTTGAAAAACCGAGATGAATATAGAAGGGCAAAAAAGCTTAGATGGTTTGGACTGGATAAGAAAACAACTAGACTCAAAAATAATATCAAAGAAGCTGGATACAAATACCACATGAACAATGTTAATGTAACAATCGGTTCAGTACAAATGGAGCATTTAAATGTTAATGTTCAACAAAAAGTAAAGAAGATAGAGATAAAATTGTTGAAGTAATTAAGAAAGGTTGGTAAAGAATGATACTATTATTTAAACCCCATATGCCATGACTATCACATCATAGTTCAATATTAAACAGTGGTGCACTTGCATTTGAGAAATATGGTCGTGATTTTGAAAAAGAACTCTCTGATTTTATTGGTACAGAAAACTTAATTGTTACCAATTCATATAATATGGCTATTTTGATTGCACTCTCAACCCTGGGTAATAGGAATCGGTGATGAGGTTTTATTATTACGAATGGCATGTTTAGCATCAACACAACCATTATTCTCTGTAAGAATTAAGGTTAGATGGGCTGGTGTCCATCCCCAAAAGGGACACTTTCTCCAGATAGTGTTAGAGAAAGAATTACAAGTAAGACTAAGGCGATCATTCATAATCATTATTGTGGTTATATAGGCTTTATTATGGGATTTACGGAAACTATGCTTTACCCTAGTTACCCGAGTTAGGTGTCAATTTCAGCCTAAAATACCTCTTGAATTGCATCTTTAATAAGTTCTTCATCATTTCATGGACGTCTTCAACCGTTTCACATTCCTTTGTCAAATCCTTAAAGGTTTTGTGTGCTTAATCTTGCATAAATGATCATTTTCTTATTGGATAGTATTACCATTTAATGGAGCTTCTTACGCTCTCAATTCATGTAATAACTTTAAACTGTTTGATTTTTTAAATACTTGTAAAATGTACATTGATTAAGTTAGTCTGCCTAGACTCCTTCCACTAGAACCTTTTAAACTTACTTGAGGTTACGTAGGGTTTATAATTATTTGTATATAAGATTTTTTTTCCCTTTGAAATAATTTGATTATTGGTTATTTGCCAAGTATGAGTTTTATAGTTCGATCGCCTTACAAGTGTATAGTTTGATTTACTGGTAGAATAAATTTTGTACCCTCTTCGCCTACATCGTTTTAAGAAACTAACATCAGTTCCTGATTTTTCTTTTCCGAATCTTACCTTTTTCCATACCTCTTTTTTAAACACTAATGTCCCACCTGCAACAAAGTTTGTATAACAATTTTCTGTTTTATGAAGTGTTAATAACAGTTTTTCCTTTTCAATATAAGTAAAATAGGATGTTTTCCCTATTATATCTGCTACATTTCTTTGAAAAGCACTTTCTACTTCTTCTAGGTAAAATGGGGAGTAAAAATCATCATCATCAAATTTTGCTATTACAGGAAATTTACTTTTTATTATTCCAAAATTCAGACACTCTCCAAGAGTTAATTTTTCGGATACTTGATAAACTCTAACATTTGCATGCATTTTTGCTTTTTGTCTCCAAGCTTTAATATCCATATTATCTTTGTTTAAAACAATAATTAACTCTTTATCTTTAAATCGCTGACTATGATAATTTTTAAATACATTATCTATATATCTCTGTCTAATTGTGCAAGTAATAATTGAAACCTTCATTGTTTCTCCTTCTTTCTTAAAGGCTTAATATCATTTAAATACGATTTCTTATGATAATAAGAAAACATATTTTCACCTATCCGCCAATCTCATTATATAAGCATTAATAAAGCGAAGTTCGAGATCTGATAGCTAACGACTGTGGAATTACATTGTCTCAACCATATAATATGTTTTTAAAAAGTGAAGTGATTGGGAGAAAAGTGAATATTTATTGTTTTTTATTAGAGTAACTCCACTAATATATTGAATAATTAACCCAAACACTTTTACTCCATACGCATAAGCTATTATCGAGATGAAACAATCTCACTTAAAGGGGAGAATAATTTAACAAATTGAATTTTGTCAAATAAGAACGCATTTTCTCATTTTATTGCTTTTCCCCCTAAGAAATTAAAAAGAGGAGGTGTGAAATTATGGGAGTAGGTCCTATAGATGGTTGTCTTGAGGCGTTTATCATAACAGCTACTGAAGCAGTAAATGCATTTCTAGCAGGAGATATTACTGCAGTACAATTAACAGCTACACTTACTACTGCAGTTACTGAATTAGTAGCATGTTTAACAACTGGTGTTTAAATCACTTCACGTCTCTTCATAAAAATATTCTAAGTGCACAATTTTAACAATTAATTGACTTTCAATAAAAGTGAAGTAAATAGAACTACTATGAGCGTGGTGTGTGGGAAGGGAGTAAGGTTATAATTCTTTCTTTCACACCTACCACACTCTCCACACTATATAAAAAGCTGTTTGTAACTAGGGAAGTTCCTAAACTATCCCCTTTTTTAAGCCACTCTCTACTTCTTGTGTCGTACTAGGTCACAGTGGATTCTTTTTCACTTGTACTAACCTTCAATATATTTAAATAATGCAATTCCTGCGATGAATAGTCTATCTAGGTACTTTACACGATGGACTTTTAAAATAGCATAAAATGATTCCATACCACCATTTTCTTCTCTGAATGAATACACTTTATAATAATAAATGTCTGAGGGAGGTAAGAAATGCGTAAAAAATATAATTATCCCATTATTGGAATTTGTGTATCAAATGCTCAACCTTCACTTCAAAGGCTTGTAAAAAAAAGAATACATTATTTTCGTAGCAAAGCTACATTTATAACATTTAATATAAAAGACTTAAATTTTAGGAACTCTAGTGTGAAAGGTAATTATCTGGAAAAGAATAAAGGGATTTGGAAAAAAGGAACTTTGCCTTTTCCTGACGTTATTTACTTTCAAAGTCATGTAGATCTTAATATAGTAAACAAGATTAAAAAGGTTATAGGGAACAAGGTATTTAATACTTTTACATTAGATAAATTAAGTGAGAGACAATTGCTCGCAAAGTCTAACAGATTGCAACAGCACCTTCCAAATACAAAAAAGGTAGGAAATAAGATCCATTTACTAATATTTTTGGCCGAATATAAAAATATCTTTCTAAAACCTATATATGGGAGTAGTAGCAAAGGACTAATACGGGTAGAGAGGCAAGAAACAGGGAGAATTATTGCTATGCTTAGAAAAAATAAAACAACCAT
>DASQMK010000306.1:0-2865 GCA_035645575.1 Metabacillus sp. | reverse complement strand
GTGATTTGGATAAAGAAATTTCCCCCGAACATCCTCAATTTGGGCGTTTAGATACTCATCTTTCCGAATTGATTCAGCATGTTGTCAACCACGGCACATATCATCGCGGTAATCTCACGGCGATGATACGTCAACAAGGCTACCCAAGTGTACCCACTGATTATGTTTTCTATCTTTATGAAATCAGTTCAACGAAATAGTTTTTCCCTAAACTTCTATCTGGAAGATAAATAAAGTATGCATCTAATTTTCGCAATTGGGCGCTATAATGGAATAAGCAGCAAAAAGGGATCTTCGACTGAAGATCTCTTTTTTATACAGATTTAGTTAAAGAAGACAACTATAAATAAGTACAATTAGACTTAATTTTTAATGCATAATCCTATAATCCTAACTGAGCACTTAGTCGTAATAATAGGACAATAAAGGGCATCATCTTCTTTTACCGAAGACCATTAGTTAAATTTCATTCCGTTCCCGGTCCATTAGAGTTAATTCGATTTTGTGTTATAACCTCCCCTAACTTATCAGCTTGTTTATTTTCATCAGGTGGAACCATCCCGGATTTCTTATCAAAATAAACTGCTATAGCACCAATAATAATAGGTATCAACAGAAATAACCAAATCATAATAGTAGCCCTCCATCGGTAAAAAACATTTTATTTCATCATATGATTTATTTAACTTTTTTTACAGTTATTACTTAAATTTAACTTTCACGTTGTACTATAAGAATAGCGGTTTCCTAAATATTAATATAAGGGGGAGTTTATTTGGTCCGATTTCCTATTCTTCTTCAAACTTACGTGCAGTTAATGAGCTAGAAAATGGCGTCCCCACACAAAGTAGGAACGCTACCCATTAGTTAAAAAACTTTAGTTCGTAGACCTTGCAATCTCTAACATTCTTTCTTTTGTTAATGTTGAACTACTCATATTTACATAAGTTCCATCTTGCATCCAGTTAAGTATACCACCATTAATGGTGTCACCATTTTTATCAACTTCAGCATTCTCAACCCATTCCTGAAAATAACCTTTGTTGTTTAACTAAAGAAGTGCGTTAATCCAAGTAGGGTTAACGCTATTTTAGTAAAGTTGTTATTAGCAGGTTAGTTCGCGAAAGGACATTATAGAATGTCTTGAGGATTCATTCTAAAATTTGTCTCGACCTGTGAAAATATAAAATGCGTGATAGTATGAGCATATGGATTAACATCCTCGATAAATTTTTCTGCTTTAGCAAAAGTATCGAATTGCATTTTAAGCATATAACAGGCATTTCCCGCAATCCGATAACAAAATTCCACATTGGGAAATCCTTCAATAAATTTCTTGAAAGAGTTATAGTTACCGTTTTTAATTGTGGCTTCTATTATACATTGGATTGGGAAACCTAATTTTTCATAATCCAATTCCAATGTGTATCTTTTAATTATTCCAAATGACTCCATTTTCCTTACTCGTTCTGTTACAGATGGAGAAGATAAGTTTATTCTTCTTCCCAACTCACTCATAGATAATCTACTATTTTTTCTTAATTCATCTATTATTTTCTTATCAATTGAATCAACTTTCATTTTTTAAAGTTATTCTCCTTTTTTCGTTTGTTTAGTAAAAAGTTAAGGTGAATTCAGTTTAGAATTTAATGTGTTATAACTAAACGATTCGATATCATAAATATTACAAGGAGGTATTATATATGGCAAGAATCAGTGAATCTAAATACGGGGAGACCCCTTTTCAAAAATTGTTAGGTCATAGCAGAGAGATATTGATTTGTTGGAATCAGTTGGGTAACGAGTTAGAAAAGGATGGGAGTCTTTCTGCTCATTTAAAAGAACAAGTAAGAAGAACTTTAGCACAAAAAAACGGGTGTGAGTATTGTAAAGCAAAAGGGAAACCTGACCCCAAGTTATTTGATGAAAAAATTTCTATTGCAGTAGGTTTTGCAGAGGTTTTTTTAAAGGAAAAAGGGGAAATATCGGATACTCAATTTAATGTGTTGAAAAAGTTTTTTTCTGATGTTGAAATCAGTGAACTTTGTGCTTTTATTACGTTTACAACAGCTTCACAGTATTTTGGTGCCATAATGAAGTTGGAACCTGTAAGTTCATAACTACTTAGATTGTTGTACTAAAGGATTGCTTTAAAACATGAAGTATTAAAGCAAAAGGATGAGAACGCAATAACTTTGGGTTCTCTTTTTTCTGAAAATATTAATTTAAGATTAGTTTAAATTAAAGCATCGTATGAAAACGTAAGCGTAAATGGTACTTATTATTTCGTTAGGAGAGTGGACAAGCTGTTTACCTTTATGAGCCTCTCCAAAAGCATGACCTTATAGCCGATTACGAGCTGGTTGGAAAAAGGTGAGCTGATGTTAATTAAAGGAGGGTTGTTAATGAGTCCAGTCCTTACGATCATTGCTTTAGTTACTTTTATCGAAATCATACTTACATATGAGGGTGATAGAGAAATAGGTTTAGGAAAAGGTAATTCAAGCTTTTTACAAAAGGCTATTTGTAAAAAAGAGACATGCTTATAGCGGGCCACGGAGTAATATTGTATTGTTCCTTGTGCATAGGGGTAATTTGGCCAAAAAGAGGAATTGTTAATTATATTTTTTGTAAAAAGATATGAAATCGATGTAAACCTGCAAATTCGGGGAGATTCAATTGTAGTTAATTATCGTAAATTTTAAAAGGAGTGAATACGTTACCATAACACATAGAGGTAGACTAGGGTCTCCCCCTTTATGAAATCCTTTGTTGCTAGATTTAACGGAAAATGGATTACGGTGCTACCTAGTGTTTTCTATTGTTGAGTTCCTCAACGATTAAATACAAAAGGTCTTCTAAGCT
>DASQMK010000305.1:0-2220 GCA_035645575.1 Metabacillus sp. | reverse complement strand
TGTGTTTCAATTGTATCTGACAGCTTTGCTGTCTGTAGGTCTGTTGACTTTCCAATACCTTGTATGCCATCACTATCATCAAATGTTTTACCTTTTAATTGTTGGAGCGAATTAATCTTTCTAATGTATTCACCAAGGGCATGTCTTCCAGACTGAACAGCTTCATTCCATATCTTTTCCACAAATGGTTTATCGATCTGTCTCAAAAAGCCAATCACAGCTTCTATATCGTCAACGTCTACTTGTTCACGAACGCAGTCACGACAAATATTGATCATCCCATCGGGGAATAGTGGACTATCTACTTTATAAAAAAATGTGCTCGCTTTCTCTTTACCACAAGAACTACATTTTTTCTTAGGTTTATCGTTGTTCCTTCGCCTTGAATTACTCATACATTCGCTCCTTTCTTTCGTTTATTTAAAAAAGACCATTATTAAAGCGTCTTAGTTAAAAGGGAGAGAAAACTAAGACGCTTTGAAATGCTCTTTTCATAGAAAAAATACCTTCTATAGTTTATCGTGTTTTGAAACGGTTTTTGTACCACTTTTTAATAAAATGTTGTTTTTATACTTTGGTTTCAACTTGTAAGCCTAGTTTTTCAATTAATTTATCATCATCTGTATTATTAATCACATAGGTAAAAGTTCTTCCTCGTAATTTTGTATCTAAATCTTTAGCAGTGTTGTGAAGATTAATAATTGTAATAGTAGTATTCCCCTTTGTAAATATGATATCATCACCACATCTTTGATACTCATCGGATTTACCTAGTAGATTTCGAAACGTTTCATATGTATTACAGACCCCATTGAAATCTTTTTCGAATACAATAATCGACTCTTTTTCTTGTTTAGGAAACAAAAGATTATGTAGTAATTGAATGGATTCTTCGATCATATCCTCTGCTTTCAAAATACCCTTATCACTCATTCTCATCAATAGATTAATATAATCTATTAACTCCTGTGGTCTTGTTATCATGACTATTCATTCCTTTATTATTTTTTTATCCAACCTTAATTCTCTTGACTTCAACGTCTCCACTTTCATCAACGATAATAATTCCTTGAGAAGGAGAAGAGAGTTTCCTTAATTTATTTTTACTATAATCATCTGCGCCTTTTAGCGATCCTAATGTAACAATTCTTTTATCTAGCCCAACCTCGATATCTCTAAAACTATGATAATGACCCATTACAATCATGTCGTAAACAATATTATCCATCGCAGAATGTTTTGCCAAAAGAGATTCATCCTTAAGAGAGTCTCTATCTCCATGAATAAATTTTATATTACGTGAATTAATCTCCAATCGATATTCATAGTCATCGGATTCATTAAAAGTAATCCTTTCAGTTTTTGTATTCTGAATAAATGACTTGATTGAATAATTGATTGACTTTACTACATGATCTCCATCTATATTTTTTTCTTTGTCGGTAATTCGATCGTGATTTCCTGCAATTCCTGCATAAGAAACATTAAATCTTTTTTCGGCAAGAAACATTAGGAACTTGATAATTAAATCGGAAGCTCTTACAATTTGATCGGAAAATAGAAATTCAACATTATATCCTTGATTAAATCTCATAGATGAATGCTCGATAACGTCACCCAAGTTAACAACATGAAGGTCTGTTATATTGTTCATATTTGCCTCTCTAATTATTTTAGAAGCATAGACACTCAGTCTTTCTAGTGCAATATTGAAATTATATTGATTTACATTAGTATCGACTAATGCACCTATATGTAGGTCAGACAATCCAACAATCATTTTTTTGCCAGAAGAGGGAAGGGGAGAGGTTTCAATTTTTAAACTAGAGAAATCATAATTTTTGAAAGCGCTTCCAATTTGTTCAGTAACAATACTAAAATCAATTAGCTCTCTTTTCCCTTTATTAATTTCTCTTAAGACATTTTGATTCTCTCTTTTCTCATAAGATATTTCTCCAACTAATTCTTTAATCGATTCAAGTTTATTATCAGTAACCATGTCCACATGCTTTTGAACATCTGGAAGTTCTCCAATTGATTTTTGGTATGATTTAATCATGCATCGATAGGATTCGCTGTTTTCAGCATCATAGAACCCTTCTTTCTCCATTAGTTTCACTAATTGATTCCAAGAAGCCCGTCTAGATGGGGAAGCCTTTTGTAATTCTTTTTTTATTCGAACAGAAGTTATCAAATGTTCCTCTGAAACAGTGATTAGCT